>JAEWNB010000130.1 GCA_023392945.1 Bacteroidota bacterium | reverse complement strand
GTAATGCATAGACAATTTCCTGGGTTCTTCCGATGGCAAAAGAGGGAATGATAAGTTTTCCCTTTTTCTGTGCACAGGCATCTTTTACAATCAACATCAATTCCTCTTCGGCCCCTTCAATGGTTGGATGAAGTCTGTCCCCGTAAGTGGATTCGGTGATGATATAGTCGGCCTGCGGAAAACATTTTGGGTCGGGGAGAATACGTTTGTTGTAGCGACCAATGTCTCCGGTGTAACAGAGGGTTTTCTTGGTCCGCCCCTCTTTGATGGTCATGTAAATGGCTCCGCTTCCCAGCATGTGTCCGGTGTCGACAAACTGAATGGCAAAGTCGGGCGTGATGTTGAAGTTGAGGTTATAGGGAATACTAACAAAAACGTGCATACAGGCTGCAGCATCTTTCATGGTATAAATTGGCTCAACGGGAGGCAATTGCTGTTTGAGTCTTTTTTTGTTGAATTGCTTGGTATCGGCTTCTTGTATTTTTCCCGAATCCGGAAGCATAATAGAACATAAGTCACGGGTTGCCGGGGTACAGAAAACGGTTCCCTTGAAACCCAACTTGTAAATGTAAGGGATGAGCCCTGAATGGTCAATATGGGCATGAGAAAGCAGCAGATAATCTATTTCTGAAGGTTCGAAGCCGAGGTCGCGGTTCATGGCGTCAGTTTCAAGACCTTTTCCCTGATACATCCCACAGTCAAGCAAAATCTTTTTTCCTTTTTTGGTGGTGAGTATAAATTTACTCCCTGTTACCTCAGTAGTTGCTCCGATAAATTGAATTTTCATATTGTATAATGTTTTAAGAAAATTTTCTGCCTCATTCAAATCATGCAAAAATAATATTTATTTCTTTCGGTATTTAATGCCAAGCGTGATTAATGTTTGTTTTTTCTACTCATTTATTACTGTCATAAATCGAATATTAAAATCATAAACAGTTGAAATGTGAATAAAATTTAAAAAAACTTAATTTTTGTTTTTTATTTTATATATTTGCCCCCAATAAATTTTAAAATTAACCCTATGAAAAAAAGCTTAATTTCGATTATCTTTCTGATTGTCTTTTCTTTGACCGGATTTGGTCAAATTGACAAAATTGTTGGAAACTGGAAATCTATTGATGATGAAGACGGAACAGCAAAGTCTATTGTCCATATTTTCAAAGCAACCAACGGCAAATATTATGGCAAAATTGAAAAACTTTTCAAAAATCCTGATAAACTTTGTATTGAATGTAAAGGAGATAATTACAACAAACCAATTAAAGGGATGCGTATTATTAACGATATGGTTGTAAAAGGAAGTTCGCTCTCTGGTGGCACTATTCTTGACCCAAATAACGGAAAGGTTTATAAGTGTAATATTTCCTATAATGCTAAAACCGGAAAACTGGAAGTTCGGGGATCGTTGGATAAGGCAGGTGTGATAGGCCGAACTCAAATCTGGGTTAAAGAATAAATTTTTTATTTATTTAGGCAAAGCAATCATTATTTAATTATTTTTGCGCTCAAAAATAATTAAAAATGAAAAAATTACTATTTCTTATTACTTTCTTTTTTGCTTTTGCCAATCTTTCTCAAGCTCAAACTCGTGAAGAGTTTGAACAGATGCTGAATCAAATCAATAGCGATAGCTTGCAGCGAACCGTTATGGATATGCAGTCTTTTAAAAATCGTTATTGCGGAGCAGGTAATAAAGAAGTTGCTCAGTATATTGTTAATAGACTTCAGAACTATGGGGTTGTCAATGCGGCTATTGATTCTTTTCTTTTGCAACTTGATCCCTGGTTTGCTCCCCCAATTAATAGGTATATGTATAATGTAAAAGGAACTGTTGCCGGTAGCGGACAATCTGATTCAACGGTTATTGTGGGGGGACATTTGGATGCAGTTTCGTTTTATGAAGGTACTTATTATTTGGTTGATACCGCCACGGCAGGAGCTGATGATAATGCCTCCGGAATTGCCGTGATGCTCGAAATAGCCCGTATTATGGACCTTAATAATCTTACTCCGAGATTGAATGTTAGTTTTATGGGTTATGATGCAGAAGAGGTAGGTCTTTATGGAGGACAGGTTGATGTTATGCGCCGATTGAATGCAAACGAAAAAATTGCGGTGATGATTAATAATGATATGGTTGCCAATCAACCGGAAGAAAATGAATGGACTTTGACCCTGCATTGGTATGACAATGCTACAGATATTGTTGCGAAAGCTGCTGAGTTATGCGAAGAATTTTCTACTATTACTCCTTATATTCCAACCGGTTCTGAAAATGATGAACGTCAGGCAAGCGATAGCTGGGCTTATGCTCAACAGAATGTTAAAGCCATTTTCTCTATCGAACACTTTTTCTCTCCTTAATATCATACTCTTTTGGATACCTATGATAATTGTAATTTTGCCTATACCGCTGAGGTTACTAAAATGAACTTTGCCCTGATGTTTAATTATGCCTTTACCGATGTGATGGCTCTTGATATCGAGGATTTCTCCGTTTCGCCAACTTCTGTTAAACTATACCCCAATCCGGCTGCCAATTATGTCGATATACAGTTGCCCGGCACTCTCCAATATAATAGAGAAGCTGCCGTTTATGATGTCTATGGTAAATTATGCAAAACCTTCTCTTTGATTGACGGGGTAACTCGTATTCAAATTTCAGACTTGGTGAATGGAGTCTATTTTATCCGTTTCCAAAATGAAAAAGGAGCTTTTATTAATGCAAAATTTGTAAAAATGTAATGCCTTTTCCGGCTGATTGAAGCCCGGCTGTTGTCCTAACGAAATATTTTTCTTATTCTTGATTTCACTTTTTTTGCGTTGTGCAAAAGTTCTATCAAATTATTTAACATTGTTTTATAAATGTTAACGTCCAAAAATAATTTTGATAATTAAGATTTATTTTTGAAAGTAGGTCAAAAAAATGCTCGGCAGAAAAATATATCAAATAAATTATTTACTTTTGCAGCAAATAATTATAAGTTACTATCTGCTTTATTCATAAGATAAATTATATTTTAATAATGAAAAATATCGGCTGTTTAATAGTACTCTTTTTTTTATCAATTTCTCTTTTTTCACAAAATTCTGTCACTATTGATGACTGCCAGCTGTGGGCAACATCTCATTCTTCTGCTAATGTTCAGAAAAGTCTCAATACAGAATTGTTAAAAGTGAAGCTGACGGATGTCTCTTCTCATTTATATCCCACACTTGAGATCAACGGACATGCCTCTTATCAATCGGATGTGATTACATTGCCGGAAGGAATTTCCGGTTTTACTCCACTTTCAAAAGATCAATATAATATTTCGCTCGATTTTACTCAGAATGTCTTTTACGGAGGCAAGATGTTTTTCAGTAGAAAATATGAAAGACTTCTTAATAAGGAAGAGATATATAAATTGGATTTATCCATTAACGAAATAAAAGAACAGGTGATTTCAATATATTTGAATCTCCTTATCGTGGAAAAGCAAATCAATATTTTATCCAGCGTTGAAAGCACCATTAATGAGCAGTTGGATCAATTGAAAGTTTTATTAAAAGAAGGCGTTGTTTATGGCAATCCTGTTGCCCAGTTAGAGTTGGAAAAACTCAAAATAGAACAACAGAAAGGGGATTTAAAGGCTACTAAAGAATCTCTTGTTGCTTCTTTGTCTATTGTCACCGGAAAAGATTTGAGCAACGTTACTTTTATTGTACCCCAGGAACCCGAAACGGAAAACAATCTCACTTCAAATCGTCTTGAATTTGATATCTTTCAAAATCAGCAGGCCGCATTGGATTACCAGCGAAAACTTCATTTCTCGCGAAGTCTTCCCAAATTATCCATTTTTGCTACCGGAGGGTACGGTCGTCCAACCTATGATATCCTCAGCAACCGGTTTGATTGGTTCTATATGGTTGGCGTTAGATTGAATATCCCTCTTATTGATTGGGCTAAAACCTCAGGTGTCAGCAATATTATCAACCTGCAAAAATCAATTTTATCTGCTAAGGAAGTTGATTTTGAAAGAGCTAATAAAGTGAAAATTCAGGAAAAACTAAATGAAGTTAAGAGAATTGAAGATTTGTTGTTGTTGGATAAACAAATTGCGGAAAAACAAATTGAGATTACACAGACATGCAAAACCCAATTGCTGAACGGGACTATTACAGCTTTTGACTTTATCAAACAACAAAATGATGAACTTCAATCTCTTATTAATCACGAAGTTCATTCCATTCAACTTCTGAAAGCAAAATATGAATTGATGGCATTGAAAGGAAAATTATAATTATTTCAAGGTCACTCTCTTTCTGGTCTCTTTTTTTTGCCTATTTTTGCACAGATAAGAATCGAAAAATATTATGATGGTAATTGAACAATTAAAACAATCCGGGGCTCTTCTAGAAGGCCATTTTTTATTGTCCTCAGGCAGGCACAGTAATCGCTATTGTCAATGTGCAAAACTGCTGCAGTATCCTGAAAGGGCTGCCAAGGTTTTGGCTGTGGTGGCTGAAAAAGTAAAAAATCTGAATATTGACCTCGTTGTCGGACCTGCCATGGGTGGCATTATTGTGGCCTATGAGCTTGGGCGTCAACTGGGAGTTCCTGCTATCTTTACGGAAAGAGAAAACGGAGAAATGAGTCTCCGCCGTGGCTTTGAAGTTCACAGCGGACAGCGGATTCTGGTAACCGAAGATGTTGTCACGACAGGAAAATCCTCCCTTGAAACCATAAAAGTATTAACTTCTTTTGGTGCAGAGGTTGTGGGCATTGCCTGTATTGTAGATCGGAGTGCCAATCAATTGGAATATCCTGTATTTGAAGCTGTCAAACTGGATATCGAAAGTTGGGATGCCGCTGAGTGCCCTCTTTGTAAAAAAGAAATTCCCTACGTTAAACCGGGAAGTAGAAAGATTTTGTAATTAACAGACCCCTAAATGGCAAGCGAAAATTTTATTGATTTTGTAAAAATATTTTTCCGTTCGGGAAACGGAGGAGCCGGTTCGGCACACCTTATGC
>JAEWNB010000071.1 GCA_023392945.1 Bacteroidota bacterium | reverse complement strand
CCATATTGAGTAGCCGGGTCATAGCCATTAGAAACGAAAAGGATATTCTCTTCGACATTTTTTTTAACGACAAACCAAGGTCCGCCGCTCAAGCCTAATCCTTTGCGTTGTCCGATAGTATGAAACCAATAGCCGTCATGTTCCCCTAATATTTTCCCGGATTCAAAATCTACAATTTTTCCTTTTTTAACTCCCAGATAACGTCTGATAAAGTCATTGTAGTGAATTTTTCCCAGAAAGCATATCCCCTGGCTATCTTTTCTTGAAGCGCTGGGCAGTTTTGCATGGGTTGCAATTTTCCTGACATCTTTTTTAAGAAGATCTCCTATGGGAAACATCAGCTTAGAAAGTTGCATATAATTTATCTGTCCCAGGAAATAAGTCTGGTCTTTTACATGGTCCTTAGCTGTGGAGAGAAACACCTTATCATTTAAAACGGTAGTAGTGGCATAGTGCCCCGTTGCAATTTTGTCAAAGTTTTTGCCCCATTTTTCTTCAAAACAGCCGAACTTGATAAGTTTATTGCACATCATATCGGGGTTTGGAGTAAGCCCTCTTTTCACTGATTCAATAGTATAGGCAACCACGTTATCCCAATATTCATTCTGCAGCGTAACAATTTCCATTTTAAGGCCATATTTCTTGGCAATAAAGGAAGTAATATAAATATCATCTTCGGTAGTACATTGCACATTTCCTTCCTCATCTTCCATTCCGATTTTAATATAAAATAGGGTAGGTTCATACCCCATTTCTTTAAGATTATGAACAGCCACCGAGCTGTCAACACCACCTGAAATCAAAGCAGCAATATTCATTGCGGAATTTTATTTAAACGGTTCAAAATTAGTTTTTTTAGAAACATTTCCAAGTGTATCAACAAAAAACTCTTCGCCAAGTTCAAAAACATCTTTAATAATATGAGGTACGAGGAGTTCTTTTGTCTTTCCTCTGGAATGCAATATGCCATTTTTGAGTAACAAAGCACTGTCGGTGTATTGCATTGCAAAGGAAAAGTCGTGGATAATAATCAGAATCGTCACCATTTGGGTTCGGTTCAATTCCAAAAGAATATCCATAATTTCGAACTTATGGCCAATATCAAGATTTGAGAGGGGTTCATCGAGCAACATGATAGGAGCTTGCTGTGCCATTGCGCGAGCCACCAAAGCTCTTTGCATTTCGCCACCACTAAGTCGGTTTAGCAATCTATCTTTAAGGTGTGTCAAGTGACATTTCTCTAATACCTCCAGCACCAATTTCTCATCTGAAACATTAGACATTTCCCATTTACTCTGATAAGGATTTCGTCCCATCATCACCGTATCAAAAACTGTAAAGTCAAAGACAATATCCTGACGTTGCGGAACATAAGCCACTTTTTTAGCCAACTCCGAGGCACTCAGGGAAGATATCGCTTTCTCATCAATTAATATGGATCCCTGATAATGAGACAACAAGCCTGCAATAGTTTTTAATAAAGTAGTTTTTCCTGAACCGTTAGGTCCCATTATGGCACAAAAGTCACCTGAAGTAAACTCTGAAGTGATTTTATTCAGAACAGGCAATTCATTGTACGAGAAAGAGACATTATCAAGTTGAATCATGGGAATTATTTTTTATTTTTCAGCAATAAAAAAATAAAATAGGGAGCCCCGGCAATAGCCGTAATACTGCCGACAGGAAGTTCAGACGGGAGGGCGATGGTTCTTGCCAACGTATCGGCAAAAAGCATAAAGAAAGCCCCGAAGAAGAGAGAATATAGAAACAGTCGCCGATTATTATTGCCGAAAATAAGTCGCACAATATGTGGAATAATCAGTCCGATAAAGCCGATAACTCCACAGATAGAAACTACACAAGCGATCAGTAGAGATGAGAAGAGAAGTACCGACATGGTGACACGTTCAGTGTTAACCCCCAGGCTTTTAGCTGTATCAGAGCCAAGTTGCATTATATTCAAATCCTTTGCATAATAGAATAGAGGGAAAATAGAGAGTCCCATAATCGGCAATAAAAAAGCAATATCATACCAAGTTACTGTCGCAAAGCTGCCCATAGTCCAAAAGATGATTTTGCTCAGCTCTTTTTGATTAACCACAATGAGCAGGGTAATGACTGCCGAAATGAGAAAATTGACTGCAATTCCTGCCAAAAGGAGTGTTTGCGTATTCCTGTTTTTCCCAATTTTAGAGACTCCAACAATGACAAACAAAGTAAGTAATCCGGTAATAAGAGCCGGGATTGTTATTCCAAAAAACAATAAATCCCATCCAAGAATAAAAGCGATGGCAGCTCCCAACGAAGCTCCCGAAGAAATGCCAAGAATATAGGGGTCACAGATAGGATTTCTGAATACTGCCTGAAAAACAGCCCCACAAATAGCTAAAGAAGCTCCTGCCAGTAAACTCATTACAATTCTTGGAAGACGCAATTCCCAAATAGTAAGGTCAAAAATATGTGAAATGATCACATCATCATAAAAACCTGCTTTAGCAAGGATTACGTGCCATACATTTTTGAGGGGTATTGATACAACACCGATTGAAGTTGCTATTAAAACAGATAAAA
>JAEWNB010000124.1 GCA_023392945.1 Bacteroidota bacterium | reverse complement strand
AACGGCATAAAACAATAATAATCAATATACTACAAAATAATTAGAAAGTTTGGTTTAATAAAAAATAATGTATATTTGCAACTCAATTAATAATAATAAATCCTCGTTTTTTTACGGGTCAAAACAACTCAGGTTATTATTAATAACAAATTGAAAAATGATGAAAACAAAAAGATTAATTGTAAGTGCAACAGCAGTATCTGTAATGGTATTTTTTTTCATATCCTGTGTCAATATTCCCAAGGGTGCAGTGGCAGTTAAAAATTTTGACAGCCAGAAATACTTAGGTAAATGGTATGAAATTGCAAGGCTGGATTTCAAATGGGAAGAGGGGTTGGATAATACCACAGCTCAATATTCATTGAATGATGATGGCAGCATTAAGGTTGACAATCGGGGATATGACTATACAAATAAGGAATGGAAACAAAGTATTGGCAAGGCGAAATTGTTAAGTGACCCGAAAGAAGGCAGATTGAAAGTCTCTTTCTTTGGTCCATTTTATTCCGGGTACAACATCATTGCTTTGGATGCCGATTATAAGTATGCACTTATTGTGGGTAATAATCTTAAATATATGTGGATTTTATCCCGTGAAAAAACTATTCCTGAAGATGTTAAACAACAATATCTCCAAATTGCAAAGGATCTTAATTTCAATACAGACAATCTAATTTGGGTAAATCACAATTAAGAAGTAGATTTTACATATCGACGACTGTGATTCCATAGCCGCCAAGTTCGAGAACTTCATCACGGAAAGATTTAACATCTTTCCGTTTTGCCAATAATTGTCGGACAACATGGCGTAGAATCCCATCCCCTTTACCGTGTAGGATTTTAACCTGATGGATGCTTAGTAGCGAAGCTTCATCAATATAAAATTCCAATTCTTTTACTGCTTCATCGGCTCTTTTTCCCCTCAGGTCAAGCGTATGAGAAAATTGAGACACTTTACGATTCATTGCATCTGAAAGAGTTCCTCCTTCAAATTGACTACCACCACGTTTTGCCGCTCTCACTTCCTTTTTACTCACTTTGACCACTTTGTCAATGGTAGTTCTTAATGAGATTGAGTTAAAAGTAATGGTAATATCTTCTCCCTTCAGTTTAGTCACTTCTCCGGTTGTCTGAGTATCTGTCATCAGAACAAAGTCCCCCACTTTAATTTTAGTGTCAGGTATTGGCTTTGGGGGTGTTTTTTGAGCCGGAACTTTTGTGGGTATGAAGGGCTTGATTATATCAACTTTTTCAATGGATTCAATCTCTTTAGAAAGTTCTGTTTTTAGGTTTTTAACATTCTCCCGTATTTCTTTGGTGCGGTTGGTCTCTGCTTTAGCCTCTTTAATATCTCGGATAGTCTTTTCAATCATTTTATTAGCACTGTCAATGATAATTGATGCCTGATTTTTGGCATTTTGAAGAATTTCCTTACGTTGTTTGTCTAATTGAATGAATTTATCGGAATATTCTTTTATCATCAGGGCTAGTTGATCATCTGCAGCATGAACCATTTTGAGCATCTTATCAATTTCAATTTTTTCAATCTCAATTTCTTCCAATTTTCTTTCATAATCAATTTGAGCAGTGCCTGATTTTTGCATGGCACTCTCAATAATTTCATCAGGGAGCCCTATTTTTTTAGCAATTTCATAAGTGAAAGAACTTCCGGGCTTCCCTATTTTGAGAATAAAGAGAGGTTTCATGGCATTGGTATCGAACAGCATAGCTCCATTGACTGCTTCTTTATGAAAATCGGAGAACATCTTTAGATTCCCGTAATGAGTTGTGATAATTCCAAAAGCTTTAGTAAAATAGATACTTTCAAGAATTGCTTCAGCCAAAGCACCTCCGAGAGTGGGTTCAGTGCCGGAGCCGAATTCATCAATTAGAAAAAGAGATTTTTCATTTAGATTCTGAACCATTATGTTGAGGTTGTTGAGGTGGGAGCTGTATGTGCTTAGGTCATTTTCAATCGACTGTTCGTCTCCAATGTTAATAAAGAAATTGCTAAAAATGCCCATTTCAGAATCTTCTTTCATAGGAGGCAACAGGCCGCACTGCATCATATATTGCAATAATCCTACTGTTTTAAGGCAGACGGATTTTCCTCCTGCATTAGGACCGGAGATAATCAAAATTCTTTCAGTAGGCTCTAATTTGATGTCCAATGGTTGAACTATTTTTTTTGCTTCCTGAAAGTTGAGATAGAGTAGAGGATGTACCGCCTGTCGCCAGTTAATAATCTGCTGATTAAGTACTAAAGGCTTAACGGCGTTTATACGAATCGCAAACTTAGCTTTTGCACGAATGAGATCAATTTGGCCGATAAAATCATGGTGTGCCATCAGATTCGGGATGGAAGGTCTTATTTGAGTGCTGATTTCGGTCAGGATTTTTATAATTTCTTTATGTTCGGCATTGACCAAGTCTTTAAGTTCATTATTAGCATCAAATACTTCGGCAGGTTCAATAAAAACTGTTTGACCGGTAGCAGATTCGTCATGGATAAATCCTCTGAGTTTTCTTTTAAAAGGGGCGGGTACAGGAATACAAAGGCGTCCGTTTCGAATTGTCATCTCAGCATCTTCCTTTACTAAACCTTCCGTTTTGGCAGTATTGAGAAGCTTTTTTATCTTACGGTCTGCTTCCGCTGATATTCTGACAATTTCACGTTTGATGTGTCTTAATTCGGGAGAAGCATTATCACGCAGATTGCCCTTTGGGTCTAAAATTTTGTTAATAGATTCAAGGAGAGATTTTTCCAGAATAATATCGCAGCAAAGTTTCCAAAGTTCAGGATATTTATTTTCTTCATGCAGGATGCGGAAATATACCACAGTTTGGATAACGGCATTTATAAAACCTCTCAGAAAATTGAGTTCTTCCAGTTCTATATAAGATCCTTCAATTCGAATTTTTGACAAGACTTCAGTAAGGTCATAATAGTCCTGTGCCTGAAAAGTATCTTCCAGCAGCAGAACGTTTCGAAATTCATCTGTCTGTTTGAGTTTAGTAATAATATCATCAAAATTGTCGGAACTTACAATGTTATCCACAAGAGTAGTTCCCATTGTGCTCACACATTCATGCTTAAGCAGGAGTCTTACCTGATCAAACCCAATTTTTTCCTCAAAAGTTCGTGGATAGACCATACTTTATTATCAATCAAGCAGCAAAAATAAGAAAAATAACAATTTTGCGACTAATAGAGTGATGTATTAGTAATATGAATTATTTATTATAAAATTATTTTTTTACAGATTAAGTCTATTTTTCAATTCTTGCAATTGATTATTTATTTCATTTTGCATTTCATTGATTTTCGTTAGTGTTCTTTTATTTGCACTTTTCATTAGATATTCAACCCGCTGCATAATTAAATCATGATTTTTCATCAAAGTGAGGGTAATTTCCTTTCCTTCTTTAATAAATTCCTTGGTAGCATTAAGAGAGGATGTTTTTTCGTATTTAGTTGGGTGCTTTAATCCATTTAAAAGAACATATTTAATACGTTTTCCATTAGCTTGAAAATAAAGATTTATAAAAGTTTCAACACCAAATCGAATATCTCTTATATCTTCTAAAATAGGAATAATATCTTTTTTCAGGAGGGCTCTTTCTCCTGTCAGTGCCTTGAAGGGGTTAACTCGAAAATCAATCAGGGTTTCCGACGGGGTTCCGAGCACCATATCAGCTTCTCCGCAAAGAATAGGATTCAGCAAATTGTCAAAATGTTCTTTCTTAATATTGGAAATATCAGCATCAAAGAAGAGTATAATTTCATTTGTAGCTTTTTCTACCCCATGAACCATCGCCCAGCTTTTTCCCTTATTTTGTTTCAATTTTTCATAACGAAAAGAGTACGATTTTGCTAACTCGATCAGCACTTCTTCCGTATTGTCCGTTGACCCGTCATCAACAACAATAATTTCGGAATCCGGGTTAAACTTGCAGCATGAAGAAACTACATCGGCAATAGTTTTGTTCTCATTAAAAGAGCATATTACAATAGTTGTTTTCATTTTATAATATTAAAAATAGGGGTGATTAATAATAATTGATGGTATAAATTCCCAATAACGGAAATAAGGCGTTGTCAATTCCGGTTTTCTAATGTAAACCGCAGCCGAAGAAGTATAATAAGTCGGAAAGCCCCCTATAATAAAATAGGAAATTAGATGCAAGAGAATAATTATTGTCATTTATTTATATGAGAAATAAATAAAACAAAATTAGAACTTATATTGTTTAGTAATTCAATAATAAATCAGAAAAGAAACCCTTATTTCAAGAATCCTTTTGAAAAATAAGAAAATCATATTTTCTTCGGTGGATTCCAGTTGAAAATAAGTTGTAAGATTACTTCAGATTTTCAATCTTTGACAATGTATTATAGAAGAATTTTAATAAAAAGCCGTATAAAGTATATTCAATAAGGGTAGAAATAGACCATTTAAGAATCAGTATAAAGGGAATATCATAAAGTACGTATTCATTTACAAAAACTGCAAAGATGATTAATACAGAAAAGAAAAGACTGTGTTTAAGAGATTCTGATAAAGTCCCCTTTTTTCTCCATTTCAGATAACTAACAGTATAACATAATACAATAACGACAAGCAGCAGAATGGAAATCCAGATCGTATCAGCCAAATCTTTTCTTAGAATTCCCCATATAGATTTTGTGGAATTTTCTAAAATTACAAAATGGAGCATCAGATTCCAGCCAATAGCAATCAAAGAGAGAAAAAAGCTAGAAATGAGAATAAAACGCCTATTAAAAACCGATTTTTTTATTTTCATATTGATTCAAAATAATTAAAATACATAATTATAAGAAATAAAATAGGATGCAAATGTATATATTTTTTTGTAATAAGTAAATTTGCAGTAAAAATACAATCAATTAATATAATGGGAAATAAAAAACTTAGCGTGATAATGTTTCGTTATGGCATCCATTCAATAATTTTGTCTGTATAATTATTATTTCTCCATTGCAAGAAATCAGTAAAATTTTTCACATTATCTCGGATAACGGCTTGGTAGATTTCTATGCCTTTAATTTTCAGGTCAGCAGGAACATCATTTTTTATGCAGAGGATGGTCAATTTCTGTTCAGGAGTCATAACAGTTTTAATTCTGTCGGCTACATTTTCAAAATAACCCTCATAACGGGAGCCTTTCAATATGTGTATAAAGTCTATTTTCCACTCATTATTTTCATCATCAAGATAGTGAAGATGCCATTCAAGGCACTGTTCCTCGGTATCAAGAAGATTCGTATAGGAGATATTTCTAATTTTCTGATTTTGGGCAATCAGGGCGACAGCTCCGAAACTGTCAGTTATAGAAAAAGAGTCGGAGTAAATATGAAAATCAATATCCAGGTTTTTCATTAACAATCCTGTTCTAAGCGATCCCACCTGATTTGCTACAGCTCCGAAAATTATCCAACAGTCAATAATTTTAAGTTCGTCAATTATTGCAAATGCTTTATTTTGATTTCTTTCGGAGATTTCTAAAATATTTTTTTTGATAAGCTCGGGTTGCATTTTAATGAAATAATAAGTTTTATTGTTGTCCGGTAAAAAATAAAAACCGTCAAAAGGAACTCCAAAGCACCTGATAATCAAGCATCCGATTTTGTTTTTCAAAAAGTAAGCCCCCCTAATCAAAAAGAGTTAGCTCCGGCGGAG
>JAEWNB010000063.1 GCA_023392945.1 Bacteroidota bacterium | reverse complement strand
TGAAGGCTCAACCCAAGAAAATTGCTTTCAGTGCTGCCTGGGCTTATCATGACGAAGAGCTCCTTCCCGGAATCACCCGCTATGTCGGAAATGTTGTCTTTTCTCAGGACAAAATAATCGGATATTGTGATAGTGCTTATCATTATGAAAAAGAAAACTATCTTGAAGCTTTTGGAGAATCTGTCAGGGTTCACATCAACGATTCAGTCACTCTATATGGCAAATTTGTGGTCTATGACGGAAATGAAAAAACCGCTTCTATTTCCAGAGATGTAATACTGATGGATAACACCTCTGCACTATACACCGATAGTCTGATCTATGACATAAAAAATGATGTCGGGTACTATCTGACCGGGGGAAAAATGATTAATAAGGACAATACTCTGACAAGTATCATTGGTCGTTATCATACCAAAAATCACAAAGTTGTGCTTAACAAAGATGTTTTACTTGTAAACAAAACATACACAATGGATTGTGATTCACTGGCATTCAATACGGAGTCAGAAATTGTATATTTCATTTCGCGAACACATCTAGTTTCTGATGAGAATACCATCTATACAAATTTAGGTTGGTACGATACTAAAAAGGATATTTCGTTGCTTATTGACGATGTAAAATTAGAAAACAAAAACCAACGAATTGTCGGAGACAGCCTTTACTATGATAAAATTTTAGGATACGGACTGGGATGGAATAATATAATCATATCTGATTCAATAAAAAATTATATTGTTAAAGGTAATTTTGCAGAATATTTTGAGCACGGGGGGCTGTCAACTGTTACTGACAGTACTTTACTCATATTGATTGATCAGGGTGATTCTCTCTATTTGCATTCCGACACTTTAAAAATCATGATTGACTCCCTGCAAGATCCTCAACTGATTATTGCATTCAACAAAGTTAAATTTTATAGGGGGGATTTACAAGGTGCCTGCGATTCTCTTGCCTATCTTGTCCCAGATTCAATCCTTAATATGTATTATAATCCGGTAATTTGGTCTGAGGATTATCAATTGACTGCCGATACTATTCGTTTTACTATTTTAGATTCTGTCAATTTAATGCTTAAGTTATGCAAATCTGCTTTTATTGTTTCTTCACTCTATGAAAATACTGAATTCAATCAAATCAAAGGAGCTAATATTTATGGCTATTTCCACAATAAAGAATTAATAAAAGTAGATGTAATAAACAATGCCGAATGTCTTTATTATATTCAGGAAGAAGACAGCTCTCTGATTGGGATTAATTCTTCAGCAACAAGTGAAATGACTATCTTTTTTAAAGAGGGAGAAATTGACGGGATTGCTTTTTACAATTCTCCCGACGGCAAGATTAATCCCGATGAATCAATGGAAAAGAAAGACAGATTTTTAAAAGAATTCAGATGGCTTGAAAAATACCGTCCAAATAATTTCAGCGCAATATACCATACTCCGATGCCACGTTTTAATTTGAAGGAGCCAGATGCTGAGCAATCTTCAGATAAAGATCGCTAAATATTAAAGCTGAATTACCATTCCTTTCAATATGATATATGGCAAGATTGCATTCATTCAATATAAAATAGGCATTTTTTAAGGTGATAAAACTTTTAAAATAAGCTATCAATCTCGATTCAGTTTCAGTAGCTTTTACCAACACATCATTATTAGCATGCATCATCAGGATATTTCTAACCATTCTGAGTATAAAACTGATGAAAAACTTTTGAGATTCCCGCCCTTTGGAAATAATTTCGGAAAACATTGACTGTACTTCAAGAAATTTAATCTGAGCATAATTATTCGGGTTTCGACTATAATCAATCATGCTTCTGAACATAAGTTCAAAGTAATTCAACATCAAATCAAGTTCTCCTTTTTCAAGAAACAGGTCGACAGCCCTAATATAATTTCCTTCGCTTATGGCAGCAATGTCTTCAGCAACTTCTTCAGGAGAATTATACTCAGCCATAAGTTGTTTCTTGACATTTTCTTCTGATACAGGGGGTATTTTAATCAATTGTGTTCTTGAAAGAATCGTCGCTAAAATTTTATCGGAATTTTCGGCAATCAAGATAAAGAGTGTTTTGTTTTCAGGTTCCTCAAGGGTTTTCAATAATTTTGGAGCAGCCGCATGATATAATCTCTCTACCATCCATACAAGATAAATTTTGTAACCTCCCTCAAATGAACGGATATTATTCTGATTAATAATATTTGAACAATCCCTGATATTGATTGATGCCTGCTTGTTTTCGCCACCTAACTCTTTCAACCATTCTTCAAGTGAAATATGATAGTTCTTTCTAAAGACAAAATCTTTAAATTCCTGAGCAAACTGATTTGAGTCAGGATCTTTTTTCACATTTTTTGTAATACAATTAGGAAAGATAAGATGGAAATCAGGATGTGATAATTTAGAGAACTTCACACAAGATGGACAAACACCACAGGAATCATCTTCTTTAGGATTTTCGCAACAAATATATTGAGCATAAGCTACTGCCAATGCAAAAACATGACTTCCCTCCTGCCCCAGAAAAAGTTGAGCATGACTAATTCTATTATTTTTTACCAGACTAATTAATTGCCTTTTCAGGTTTTCATCTACCAAAACATTTTTAAAAAGCATAATAACGAAGTTATGTTATCTAGGGATTTTCAGTTTCTGTCCAACGCTGATCTGGTTCATATTCTTAATTCCATTGTAAGCAGCCAGTTTTTTTACATCAACTTTAAATTTGGAAGCAATGGCATAGAGGCTATCTCCTTTTTTCACAATATAACATGTTGGATTTTCTACCGGGGAATCATTTTCATTAATTACAGGAGATTTAACAAAAGTAGAATCTGTTGGAGTTATTTTGGGAGTTTCTGAAGAAGTATTGGGAACTACAATTTGTTTATACCCCACCAAAAGTCTTTGTTTGGGCTTAATATAATTACTCTTCAGTCTATTCATCTTTTTCAATTCATAAAGTGAAAGATGGTATTTTGATGCAATTTTTGATAGCGATTCCCCTTTCTTCACAGTATGATATATTTTTTTTGTTTGAACAGTCGCATCTTCCTTCCCGGTAAAAATATTCTGATACACTTTCATTTCTGCAAAATAGGTGTCGTATTGAAAAGCATGGACAGAATCTTTCATATCAAGATAACGAATAATATCTTGCATCCTAAGTCTGAGAGGATATGGCTTTTCGTAGGCAGGGATCACCATTCTTTTATATTGCGGATTGAGCGTTTTAATTTCTTCAATATCAATGTTAAGAACATGAGCTAATTGTTCAAGATGGAGTTCTTTGTTAATCATCACGGTATCAACATTTGAAGGAATTGCAATATCGGCAGCCATAATACCATATTGATTATGATATTTCATCAGATAAAGCGCAGCTATATATGCAGGAAAATAACTTTGAGTTTCTTTAGGTAAATATCGACATACACCCCAGAAATCCTGTTTTCCGCCTGAACGTTGAATTGCCTTGCGAACATTTGCAGGCCCACAATTGTATGCAGCAATAGCTAAACCCCAATCATTAAACATCTCATGCAAATCTCGCAAATGACGGGCAGCAGCATCAGTAGCTTTGTATGGATCACGACGATCATCTATAAAGGTATTGACATCCAGGCCATACATTTTCCCTGTTGTATACATAAACTGCCATATTCCTGTTGCTCCCGCTGGGGAAACAGCAATAGGATTCAAACTGGATTCAATTATAGTCAGATATATTAGTTCTTCGGGAACTCCATATTTATCAAAAACTTCCTGCATCCAGGGAAAGTAATATTTTGCAAGACCTAACATTGCAGAAGAACTCCTTTTTCTTTTATCAACATAAAGTTCAATCCACCTTTTCACCTGTTCATTATAACCAAGCGGAATAACAGTTGAAATTTTGGAGAGTCGGGCAACTACAATCGAATCATTATCTTCAATGGCAGTAGTGTCATCTTTTAATTTTGACAAAATGCTGTGAGAATTGGATACCTCACGTTTAACATACCAAAGATCAAGCATTCTGTCCATATTTGCATTCAGCTCCTGTTGAAAATAGACCTCTTCAACAGGATCACTACACGAATCTTTAATAAACGAATCATCTTGAGCAACAAGAAATTGACTAAAAGCAAAAGTTGCAAGAAGTACTAAAACAGTTTTTTTCATAGTATCAATTTTCCACTTTTTCAATAACCAAGAGAATTAACGAAAAAGATTATTATTTATTATCAATTTTATAGGCATTCCACTGAATCTCTTTTCCATCTTTGTAAACAGTTGTTAAAAAGAGTATTCCATCTTCATCATATTTATACCAAACTCCATTTCGAAGACCGGTAACATATTTTCCGGTAAGTTTGACAGTTCCATTTTCCCAATAAGAAATGAATTTCCCATTAGGCAAATCTTGTTCAAACTCAATTTCAGAAGCAACTTTTCCGTTATTGAACCATGTTTTCCACAATCCTTGACGCATTCCGTCAAAATAGCTCCCTTTTTCAGTACTGTTACCATGCACATAAATCCATTCACCTTCTTCAGCATTATTCAAATATTCTCCCTTCGATATTTCATTCCCCAAATTATCATACTCAACAAAAAGACCTTCTAATTTTCCCTCTTCATAGTTTTCAATCATCAAAGGCTTTCCATCAGGATAATACCATCTCCACTCTCCTATCTTCTCGCCTTTTCTATTGTAACTCCCGACAATTTCAATAGTTTTATCTTGAAAGTAGAATTTCCACTCACCAACATGTGAAGAATTGAGGTATTCTCCTTCAGAACGCATCTCACCGGTTTCATAATATTCTATCCAACGTCCTTGTCTTTTGCCATTTAAATCAGTAATTCCTTCATAACGCAAAATTCCGTTGTCAAACAAATAACCTTTCACAACAACCCCGTTTGTATCAAACTCTCTTCTTATTCCCTCAGGTTTGTTTTTATAATAAGTGGCTGTAATAGAAGGTTTCCCATTGGGATAATAGGCAATTTTCTTCTCCAAAACTTTAGTTTCAGGGGCATCTTCAATAAGTTTGTCATTTTCAAATTTTTCCACAGAAATGAAATTTCCATTCACATCATAATATTTAAAAAAGCCATTTCTCTTATCATTCTGGTATGAACCTTCCATTTTAAGATTCCCATTATCCCAGAAATATTTCCAGTTACCCTGTTTAAAGCCAAAATTATCAGTTCTGTTAATAAATTCCTTGCGAGTCATCACTCCACGATAAAAATTAGTAACTGAAATGACCACTCCATCATAAGAATATTCTTTTTCAAGTCCATGAGGTTTCCCTTCAATATAAGGGGTAGATTTTTTCATTTTTCCATCCGAAAAATAGGTATTGACCATTCCGTATAGTGTATCGTTCTTCCAATTTTCTACAATATACTCATTTTCAGAATATTGTATTCTTTGACCTGTTTTTTTGCCTTCTTGATAATTAATTTCCAGAGTTTTAATACCTTTTTCGTTATAAAATACCCAAAGGCTATCAAGCAAATAATTTTTTCTATTTCCTTCAGATATTAGAACCCCCTTTTCACTATAAGATTTCCACCATCCCTCAGGTTTCCCGTCAACCAAAAGACCTTCACTGGATTTAATCCCATTGGGATAATAAAAGACTTTAAAGCCATTAAGGTTAGTAGTATCTTGGGCGTAACAAAACCAAAAGACCTGAAACAAGATAAAAAGAGAAATCAATTTACGCATAAATCCTGATTAAGATACCTTTAAACGGCTGCAAAGATAAGAAAAAAGTGAATAAGAGGACTTTCAATTCATACATTATTTATTGTATCTTTGCCCCCAAAATAATCAAAAATATGAAAAAAGCGATTCTTCTATTTTTCTTTTTAATAACCACAAGTTTTCTTTATTTTACAGCTGCACAGGAAAATCCTGTGAATTGGACATTCAAGAGTGTTAAAATCAATGATTCAGTTGCAGAACTCCAGTTAACAGCCAATATTCAAGAAAAATGGCATCTTTATGCACAATCACACAATAATGGAATTGAACTTCCTATTGAATTCACTTTCAATCCATTGAAAGACTATTCTTTGTTGGGAAAAGTTTGGGAACCAAAGCCAACTGCACAGTATGATCCGGTTTTTGACGACACATCCAGATTTTTCACTAAAAAGGTTACTTTTAAACAAAAAATCAAAGTTAAAAATCCGAACCCCTTTGTTATAAAGGGAAAGCTGAGCGGACAAGCTTGTATTGATGGCAGATGTGTTGCCATTGAACGCAAATATTCATTTGCCATTGAGGGATTTGACAAAGTTGCCATGATAAGCGGAGTAGATGAAAGTGTAGGTCAAGCAGACTCAAACTCCAAAGAACAGTTACTCAAATCTGATGTTACTGAAGAAAAATCTACTGAAAATGTTAAAGCTGAAGAATCTCTGTTTATGTTTTTTATTTTTTCATTTTTAGGTGGATTGGTGGGATTGCTTATGCCCTGTGTATTCCCGATGATTCCGATGACCATTTCTTTTTTCATGAAGTCCAAAAAACATCCCAAGCTGGATGCTCTCATTTACGGAATATCAATAGTTGTTATTTACGTAGTTATTGGTATAATATTATCTATCATTTTCGGGGCTGACTTTGCCAATATTATCAGTACTCATTGGATTCCCAACATTTTATTTGCGGCAATTTTTGTAGTTTTCGCCATCTCTCTTTTCGGATATTTTGAAATTGCCCTCCCAAGCAAATGGGTCAATAAATCGTCAAAAATGGAAAGTACCGGAGGATTTTTTGGCATTTTCTTCATGGCACTGACCTTAGTTTTGGTTTCCTTTTCTTGTACTTTACCAATTGCCGGTGCAGTTGCACTAAATTCTGCCGGAGGCTCACTTTTTAAGCCAATTATTGGCATGCTTGGTTTCTCATTAGGTATTGCGATTCCTTTTACCTTATTTGCTTTTTTCCCCGGAATGCTGAAAAATTTGCCAAAATCCGGCGGTTGGATGAATACCCTGAAAGTTGTTTTGGCTTTCGTTGAATTGGCATTTGCCTTGAAATTCCTCAATGTACCTGACCAAACTTATCATTGGGGGATCCTTGACAGAGAGGTATATCTCTCATTCTGGATCGTAATTTTCAGCATGTTGGGATTCTATCTTATAGGAAAAATCAGATTCCCATTAGACAATGAAATGCCTGTTCAGAAAAGCTGGTTTCGCTTTATATTGTCAATATTTGTATTCACTTTTGTCATATACATGATTCCCGGAATGTTTGGAGCTCCTTTAAAAGCCATCTCTGGATGGTTGCCCCCCATGACAACCCAGGATTTTGATGTAAACAAAATTGTCCGAGAAGAATCCGGTAACTCACAAGTAAATACAATACAATTACAGGATAATATTAAATATGGCGACCGCCTTGAGATTCCCCATGGAATAAAAGGCTATTTTGATTATGACCAGGCTCTTAAAGTTGCCAAGGAGCAAAATAAACCTCTTTTCATAGACTTCACAGGACATGGATGTGTAAATTGCAGAAATGTTGAAAATGCTGTATGGATTGATAAAAAAGTGAGAGATAAATTTGCCGAAAATTTTATTGTTGCAGCACTATATGTTGATGACAAAAACATTAAACTGGCTCCAGAAGATCAGATTCTTGACCTGGATGGAGAGAAAATAACCACATTAGGGAGCAAAAATATGTTTCTACAGAATACCAAGTATAAAGAAAATTCTCAGCCTTGTTATTTCATCGTGGACGTTGATGGTTCAGTATTGGTAGGACCTATCCATTATGAGTTGAATGTTGAAAAATACTTAGAATTTTTAGATTCAGGTATTAAAGCTTTTAAAGAGAAACACTCAAATCAATAATTAATTTGTTTTGACTGATTTGTTTAATTTTAGCGGATTTAAGGATTACCATTATGCATGGTTAATTCTTGGTTTTGCTCTTTTTTTTATTTCATTATCTTTTCATATTAAATCCAAAAATAATTGGGCGCTCTTTTTTTTGGTGTTAAGTGCAGCTTCCTTATATGTTTTTAGTGCTCTTTTGGATCCATTCTTAAATATTTGGGATGAGAGATACCATGCCTTGGCAGCCAGGAATTGTATAGATAACTTCTTAGAACCCAAATTATACAAAGAGATATTGATCCCTGAACACGATTATCTTAACTGGACTAGCTCACATATTTGGCTTCACAAACAACCTCTTTTTTTGTGGCAGATTGCGATCATCTTCAAACTTTTCGGAATTTCAGAAATCACTCTCAGATTGCCCTCAATTATCATGAGCACCTTGTTGGTATTAATCGGATACAGAGTTGCCATGTTACTGGTTGATAAAAAATTTGCATATTATACTGCCATCTCAATTACTTTTTCCTGGTTTTTGCTTAATCTTGTCAGTGGTCATCAATCTGTTGAAGTTAACGATGTTTGTTTTATTTTTTATGTATCGGCATCCATTTGGAGCTGGATTGAATACATTAAAAGCAATCGTAAATGGAAATGGGTTCCCTTAATTGGTTTGTTTGCAGGATGTGCCATTTTAACCAAATGGCTTCCCGGCATTTTGATTTTCTTCGTTTGGGGTCTGTATCTTATTGCAGAATATAAATTCAAATTACAGTTATGGAAAATAAAGCACCTTTTGGTTGCATTTCTATTTAGTGTGATTGTTGCACTTCCATGGCAGTTATACACTTTTAAAAATTATAGAGAAGCCGCTGAAATAGAGTATCAGTACAATTCAAGACATTTTTTTGAACCTGTTGAAGGGCATTCCTCAGAATTTGAGTATCATTTCAAAAACCTTGCCTTCTTATATATCGGGGATCATAAATGGGTCCCGGATAATCCGATTAAGGCTACGCAAGTTATCATTTATATAATACTGGGAGCAGGATTTCTTCTTTTCCTCTTCTATTTAAAAAACAATTCATTCAGAATTACTTTTCTCGGCACATTTATCGGGGTCTATCTATTTTATTCTTTTGCCCAAACCAAAATGCCCACCTACCCGTTTCTTATTTGTTTGATTGGTTTTATGAGTTTGGGGGCTGTTATCTATTTTATTGACAATCTTCTTACACATTATATTTCTAATAAAGTGATAAAATGGCTTATTTTGGTTCCTATTATCATATTGCTTTCTTTCCGTCAGATGAACTTCACAAAAATCAGGAATCTCCATACAGAAAACAAAGAGACTTGGTGGAGAGCCGACTTGATTTATAATAAAAATGTATATAAACAAATAGAAAAAGATCTTCCCGAAAACTGTGTAATTTTTAATGTAAGAGGAGATGAGCACAACCATTCCAATGGGATGTTTATTGAAGGCATGTTTTATACAGGTCACGATTGTTACTCATTTCCACCCTCTCAAGAATCGGTAAAAATTTTAAAAGCAAAAAACTATCCGATAGCTATTTTCACACATCACCCAATACCTGATTATATTCAAAATGACACCTCCATCATTAAAATTGACAGAATATTAAAAAATGACATGTAATAATTCTACTAAACCATAATAAATACAACATGAAAAGTTACAAATTACTCTTATTAAGCATACTATCCGGAACCTTGCTTTGGTTATCCTGGAATCCGATAAATATTTCGTTTTTGGCATTTATTGCCTTTGTCCCTCTATTTTTTATCAGCGATAATTTACTCTCAAAAAAAAGTCGTGTCCCTTTTTGGCAAGGGATGGTCTATTCTTTTCCGGCTTTTGCTATTTGGAATGCTTCCACTACCTGGTGGATTTGGAACAGTACTCCTCCCGGCTCCATTGGCGCCATTTTCTTGAATTCTCTAATAATGTCAATTACCTTTGGTTTATGGCATTGCTTCAAAAGTCAGAAACCCTCTAAACTTGCCATTCCAATCACATTCATAGGATTTTGGCTCTCTTTTGAGTATATCCATTTACATTGGGATTTATCCTGGCCATGGTTAAATTTAGGGAATGTTTTCGCCCCCCATACTCAATTTGTGCAATGGTATGAATTTACCGGCACATTCGGCGGATCATTATGGATATTAGCCACAAACTTTCTTGTTTACTACCTCCTTATTAATCTCAAAAGTAATAGAAGAAAGAGCATTATTTATGGCTCAGTTCTGGCTGCAATTATCATACTTCCTATCACCATATCCTTAATCAAATATTATTCTTATAAGTTACCTACTAAGAATCCCATTGAAGCAGTAATAGTTCAACAGAATACCGACCCTTGGACTGAAGAATATGAAATGAGCAATGCAGATCAAGCGCTTCGCATCCTCAAGCTTGCCGTACCTAAGATAACTGATACAACAGCCTTACTGATTTGTCCTGAATCCGCGATTCCTCACAACATTTCATCCGAAAAACTAATCAATAAAACTTTTCCACAGAAGACTTCCAAATATTGGGGATTTGTCCTAATTAATTCTTTAATATCTCATTACCCAAACATTAACATGATAGTTGGTCTATCCACCGTACAGAGATTTAATTTCAGGGCTACTCCAACAGTAAGGGAAGAATACCCCAATCATTTTGTGGAATATTATAATACCTCTGCATGTATAAACTCAAATTGGGTATCAGGAATTTACTACAAAAGTAGATTAGTACCGGGTGTAGAAAAAATGCCTTACCCTAAACTTTTCGGATTTTTAGAAAAATTTGTCATTGATTTAGGTGGAACAAGTGGTTCTCTTGGAATTGACACAACCCAAAGGGCATTTCCAACCACTATTCAAGGGGGAAAAATTAAGATTGGAGCTCCAATATGTTATGAATCCATTTATGGTGAACTATTTGCCCAATTTGTAAAAGACGGGGCACAAATTATGAGTGTAATCACTAATGACGGATGGTGGAAAAACACACCCGGACACAAACAACATTTTGCCATGTCCAAACTAAGAGCTGTAGAAACACGACGGACCATTTTACGTGCTGCCAATACCGGTATTTCAGCCTTTATTGATGAAAAAGGAGATGTACATCAGGAGACTAAATATAATGAACGTATTGCCATTAAGCAAGTTGTATATCCAAATGAAGCAATTACTTTTTATGTAAAGCATGGAGATTATTTGGCTCATATTGCCAATGTTCTATCCATTATCATGCTAATTTACGGAGCTTTCCAATGGATATTCAGAAAATTGGGATATCAAAAGTTAGAAAAGTAAAATATTTAAAATTAGATTTTCTCAAAAGCCATAATTTTTTCCTTATAAATCTCCTTTATTTTTACAGATTGATTTAAGGATCTGTCATATCCTGCTAAAATACTTTTGCACAAAGTTTTGACAGTATTACTATTCGTATCAATAAGTTGCTGAATCATCTTCAGGCTTTTATTACCAATTTCATAAATTTTAGATTCACAAACCAATGAGTCATGATAAAGAATTGGCAACATAAAATCGAGTTCAACATGGACCAATACCAAATCTAATTGTTTCCAATCTATCTCGCCACCAAAAACAGTTTCAAAATAGCATGACCTGCCATAGTCAAATAAATTACACTGGGCCCCATTATTCACATGAACAAAAGGGTCTAAATCACTCATTCTAATTTGAACAGGTACAGAAAATAAATATTTATCCATAATAAAAAAATAGAAATTATATAATCTCTGACAAAATTAGAAAAATATAGGGATTCAAAAACAAAAAAGTGTAAATAATGATTAAATCTTACCGATTTCAATAAAAAAGCAACTAAAAAAATATTTTAATATAAACAAACCGTCAGTTTTAACGTTGAATAATATTATTTTTGTAACTCTAAAATTAAACAACTATGGATAATAAGATTTTAAGAATAAGCGACTCAGTAGAATGGATAGGAGTTTTAGACAAAGATTTACGGACCTTTGACATTATCATGGAGACTAAATATGGAACGACCTATAATTCCTATTTTATCAAAGCTCAAAAGATAGCAATCGTAGAAACAGTAAAAGAAAAATTCTTTGACATATTTGAATCAAAACTGAGACAATTATGTGACCCAAAAGAAATTGAATATATTATTGTCAATCATACAGAGCCCGATCATGCAGGGTCACTAAGAAAGATGCTTGCAATAGCTCCCAATGCAACCGTTTTGGGTTCATCATCTGCTTTAAAATTTCTCAAAGACCAGATTGGTTATGATTTTCCGCAGCAGATTCTTAAAGATAATGATATTATTGATTTGGGGGACAAAAAAATACGTGCTATTTCCGCACCCAATTTGCACTGGCCTGACAGTATTTATACCTATTTGGAAGAAGAAAAAGTTCTTTTCACATGTGATTCCTTCGGGGCACATTTCTGCCACGAAGCCATGTATGATAATTTGGTCGGGAATTATGATGATGCTTTTCAATACTATTTCGATGTAATTTTAAAACCTTTCAGTAAATTTTTCCTGAAAGCAATTGAAAAGATTAGACCATTGGAAATTGAGGCTATTTGTACAGGTCATGGACCATTGCTGGTCAGTCAGTGGAAGAGAATTGTTGACAAAACTGAATTATTGTGCAAAGAATATCTTGCCGGATATCCGGTAAAAAACAGGGTACTAATTGCCTATGTCTCAGCCTATGGATTTACCAAAAGCATAGCTAAAAAATTAAGTGAAGGTTTGGCTGAAGTTGACGGCATAGAAGTTGACTTATGTGATTTAGAAAAAACAGATCCGGCCATTGTTAGTGATAAAATTGCAAAAGCTTCCGGTTATCTTCTTGGAAGTCCCACCATCAATCAGAACATGTTACCCCAATTGTATAATGTTTTTGCCATGATGACTCCCATCAGAGAAAAAGATAAGTTGGCAGGATGCTTTGGCTCTTATGGCTGGAGTGGTGAAGCTGAAAAAGATCTGATAAGCAATATTGAAAACATGAAACTCAATTACTGTGGAGAATCAATATTCATAAAATTCAGACCTCAGGAAAACGATAATGAAAGAATAAAAAACTACGGAAAAAAATTTGGCCTTTTATTAAAAGGCCAAGAATAGTAAAAAAACTGAAAGAAAATTATAACTTATTAATTTTCTTCATTAATCCTGATTTCAAGTTAGCAGCTTTATTTTTATGAATAATGCCTTTTTTTGCCAATTTATCAATAATTGAAGTAACATCGGGAAGTTTCTTGGTAGCTTCTTCTTTATTTTCAGTAAGTCTAATTTCTTTTAAAGAATTACGCATAGTTTTAGCATAATATCTATTTTCCAGCCTTTTTTTGTTGTTTGCTCTGATTCTTTTAAGCGCAGATTTATGATTTGCCATTGTTCAAATATTTTTATTTTCTTATATTAAAATCGGGGTGCAAAGATACATAATTAATTTAAAAATACAATCACTCAAATAAAGATTTATTTTATCATTCCGGGAAAATTAGTTTTAACAAATTTATTTATCTCTTCGGCATTCATCTTATATACTGTTTGAGCCAATTTCAGAGAATTATCAAAATTTGTTTTATCGTTCAATTTTGCATAGCATTCAAGTTTCCCATACCACAAATCCCAAATCATGGGCATCCCTTTTTCAGCTTCATTATAGCAAAATAGCGCGTCATGGTAATTACCTGCATAGAAATTAGCTTTTCCAAAGAAAAGTAAATAGATGGGATCATCACCGGTTTCTTCAATAAGTTGATTAACAATATTTTCAACCTCAGCAACCATCCCGGAATTTGAATAATAGAGCAATTTATGTAAACTAATTGACCTTTCATCGAACCCATCGGCTCTCAACTTCTCCAACTCAGAAACGAAGTTTTGTTTATCACTTTCATAAATAGATTGAATAAAAAGTTGCCAGTAATAAGGATATTCTTTCAGTAACTCTTTATTTTTTAACAGCAAACATTTTGCCTCTTTGCTTTTCCCATTTTTAAGAAGATTCTGAGCATCAAGGATAATTTTTGTTGTACCTTCGGGATTGGTTTTATTCATCACCTCAAAGAGTACATTATAACAAACCTGATTAGAAAACGAAGTAGATAAATTATAGATAAATCCATCTTTTATTTTCAATTCCCCCTTAACCGTATCGACCCAGAAATCATTAATTATCATCCCAAAATCCTGATATGTTCTAAAAATGACGTGGTGTTTCCCATCTTTCTGATAATAGCGAACAAACCTGAAATCACCACCATTTTCGATTGCTGAAACAGAGAAATCTCCTATTTTAAAATTATTTTCGAAATAATCTCTTCCAAAATCACTATCCAAACTACTGTAAACAATTGAATTACGGGAGATAACACTTTTAATATAGGCCTTGTCAAAAGAAGTATTAAAAAAATCCGGGGTTGCTTCATTAACGGAAGACTGAATCTGGCGGGCAAACAGAGAGACCGATACACTATCCAAAATTGGCTTATCCAAATTTGTATTCTCTTTATTTTTATCCTTACATCCAAGAAAGAAAAACATCAACAAGAAAGAGAAAAAAATCCCTTTTTTTAAACATAAAAATTTCATATATAAATGATTAATATCATGAAAAATTCTATTAGTTTTTTGAAAAAATAAGTATTGAAAATCTATCTTTATCAAAAATCTCATTCGCCACTTCCAAAATATCATCGGCAGTAACGCATGAAAATTTTTGTATCACTTCTTCCATAGTATCCAATTCATCAAAGAAGAGGGCACTTCTTCCAATTGAAATCATTTCGTTGAGTTTAGACTCATTAGAAATGGCAAGCTGCCCGATAAATTGTTTTTTAGCATATTGGAGTTGCATTGTTCCAAGCTTTTTGCCCTTAAGTTTATCCAATTCCTTATAAGTCAAATTAATACATTTTTCCCACATATCATTATCACAGCCAATATAGACATTAAAAAGCCCCGAATCAGAAAAAGGCGAATAATTAGCTTCCACAGAATAAGCCAGTCCCATTTTTTCACGGATTGCCATATTAAGTCTTGTATTCATTCCTTGTCCCCCTAAAAGGTTTGTAAGAAGCATAAAGGCATTTTTTTTATCTTCTTTTAATGAATAGGCTAAATTACCAATCATTACATGTGTTTGGTTGGTTTTTTTACGAAGTTTGACAAATTCAGGTTTATAAGAGGTAAAAGGCTGTCTCGAATGAGATCCGATATGTAATGGATTACTTCCAAAATATTTCTCACAAAATTTCAACAACTTATGCAATGAAATATTCCCCACCGAAGCGAGAACCACATTTTCAACCGTATAGTTTTCCTTTATAAATTTAATAATATCATCTCTTTTTAAAGAAGATACTGTTTTCTTAGTTCCAAGAATATTTCTGCCGAGAGGATGACCGGCAAAAACCAGATCTTCAAAATCATCTATTATCAATTCTGAAGGGGAATCTTTGTAATAATTAATTTCTTCTAAAACAACATCTTTTTCTTTTTCAATTTCTTTATCAGGAAAAGTTGCATTAAAAAAGATATCTGACAAAAGTTCAATGGCTCTTTCATAATCTTGAGAAAGAAAAGAGGCATGAAAATAAGTTTCTTCTTTTGAAGTACTTGCATTCAAATCCCCACCAACATCTTCCATTCTCTTAATTATCTGATAGCCTTTTCTTTTATCCGTAGCTTTAAAAATGGTATGTTCTACAAAGTGAGCCAAGCCCATGTGATTGCTATTCTCGTCACGCGAACCAGCATTAATCAAAACACCGAAATGAGAAATGGGAGAATTTATTTCTTTATGAATAATTTTAAGTCCGTTAGTTAAAGTAAATATAGAATGTGGCATAATAATATTTTAGGTGGCAAAGATAATCTTTATTAATCAGAAATATTCCTGTTTCGCTGAACTTTTTTTAATGTTACTTGTAAAAAACAGTATGGCCGATTTTAATTAGTGATGAAGTCCTGTCAAAATATTATTTATTCGGGCGTTCCGGCTCGCTGTACTTCGCCGTCGGGCTTTCCGCTGCAACTCCGCAGGCGTCGGACTATGGGGCTCATGGTCGCGGGTAGCAGCTTCCGCCGGTCGCTCTGCCGCTCCCTGTGCCCCAAA
>JAEWNB010000055.1 GCA_023392945.1 Bacteroidota bacterium | reverse complement strand
CGGGAAATATCGTCAAATGTTCACATCTGCAACACCTTCTCCGTCATCCGGCGACACAAAGAATGTGGCTAATTTATAAGCATTACTGTCGCCGGCTGCCACCTCTTCCTCAACGAGGACGAGGAATTTTCTCCGTCGGCAATGTTCTGCGAACTTGCCGAAACTCAAAACTAAAAACTCAAAACTAAAAACTCAAAACTCGTCTACTGACGGGGTGTTTGTGAAAATCCCCAAGTTTTTTACCCTAAAATGAAATAATACCAAAACATTTCCTACCTTTGCCTCATAATAACCGAATCCGTTATGGATTGCCTGAAAATGAATCTTTATTCTGATAATAGATTGTCGAGGGTTAGCCTAACTCTCGGCAGCGGTGCTTCGACAGGTCTCGGCAGCGGCACTTGGATAACCTACACCGACGGCAGTGCCATCCAGCACCTCTACTATCTGCCCTTTGGCGAGGAGCAGATTGACCAGCGCCTCACCAACTTCAATTCCCGCTACACCTTCTCCGCCAAGGAAAAAGACATCGAAACCGGCTATTCCTACTTTGGAGCCCGCTACTACACCTCCGACTTGAGCATCTGGCTTTCTGTTGACCCGATGAGCGATAAGTACCCGAGTCTTACTCCGTATAACTATTGTGCTAATAATCCGGTGATTCTGGTGGATCCGAATGGGGAAGATGTGGAAATTGGAGGTGACGCACAACAAGCTTATTATAAAGAAGTAAAGAATGGGGCAAAATCTTTAGGTATTTCCGTTAAAATGGATAAAAATGGTCTTTTAAGTGCACAATATAAAGGAAAAGGAGAAATATCATCAGAAGGACAACAAGTCTTGGATGCTATAAATGACAAGAATGTTAAGGTTGAAATTAATGCAACAAAATCTGATTATGCTGATGATAAACCATTTTTTGGTGGTGCATTTATGGGAAATAAACTTCACACAAGAGAAGATGGTAGTGTAGGAGCTACGGGATATCAAACTGTAAATCCCAAAGATCTAAGAGATATGGATAATTATTATGGACAACCAGGAAGAAGTAGTTTGCACGAAATGACAGAATCTTTTCAAGGAGGATTAATATCCATAAAAGAAGGTGTTTCATCAGGACCTAAAGGTAGTGCTAATTCGGTCTATTCTGCTGCTGATAAAGCTGCAATTCAGCCATCAGGAAAAGTAAACTATTACGGAATAGATACTTTTGGAAATGTAATACCAAAAGGAGCCCCGGCGTCGAATGCTCACTCTATAGGATTTGCATATCCTAAAGCTAACTATTTTGTGAAGACAGTACCATTAAGAAAGTAATAACATGAAAAATAGTTATTGTATTTTAATCTTTTTATTACATGCTTTATTTCTATTTGGGCAAGAGCAAAATTCAATAGGAAAAATTGATTCAATAAGATGTGTTATTGTAAAGATTGACTCTATAGGGAATTTTTATATAATTGATGTTTTGTCAAATGAAAACAAATATAAGATAGTGTCTAGAAAAGTTCACTCAGATTGTTATAATCTTCACGAAGGGGAAATATATCAACTCTGTCTTTATCCAACAATCCCAGATATAGCAAGTCATCATGAACATAATATTGGATTAGATACTTATGTAGAAATCGATTGGGGTACTAATTTATATGTTGCTCAAGAACTGTGTGGATTATGTTATCAAACAGATACAGTAAAACTCAAAAAATGTAAGAGACTGATAAGTCAACAATGTGAACTTGAAGCTGCTATGTCTACAGTTTATTTTTTTTACAAAACTAAAAAAGATAATCATACTACATTTATTGATTTTTATAAAAAACAAATGGATAATGCTATGTCTTTTACGTTATCTGGAACAAATATTATTCCTATTTATGTTTCTCCCAAAAATGCAGATATTAAATATCAATTATTTAGTGATACAATGTGTCAAAAAGTATTTAATGGTAAAGTGTTATATGAGTATAAGAAATACTATTTGATACAAGGGTATTATGATCCTGATATTGAAGTTGAGTTTTTAGGTTGGATAGAAAAACGACACCTGCACTGCAAACAACACTAAAAAAACGGAATAACTTGTCCTGAAATAACTTGACAAAAATAATGTATAATGTAAAAATTATGTCAGCTTCCCCAAAAATTAGACAGACTAAAATAAGACAATAATGAAAAAGAGTAATCTTTCCCTCAGCAATTGCTTTGCATTAGTAATTGTGGGATGAAGCTCGGCGGAGAATACGAATTATCCCCAAAATAATACCGAATAATGGAATAATTTCCTACCTTTGTCTCAAAATAACCAAATCCTTTATGGATTGCCTGAAAATGAATCTCTCTTCTGAAAATAAATTACCAAGAATTAGTATTGTCAAGGAGCAGATTGACCAGCGCCTCACCTCCTTCAACTCCCGCTACACCTTCTCCGCCAAGGAAAAAGATATCGAAACCGGCTATTCCTACTTCGGAGCCCGCTACTACACCTCCGACTTGAGTATCTGGCTCTCCGTTGACCCCTTGAGCGATAAATACCCGAGCATGAGCCCGTATTTGTATTGCGCGAATAATCCGGTGATTCTGGTTGATCCGGATGGGGCGGAAGTGGAAGGTTGGATATTAGGGAAGGATGGACGTTATATATATGATAGTAGGGTTAATAATCAAGAGGATGCTGTAAAATATTATGGAAAGGAAGCTCAATCTATTGCTAATGGATCTTCTTATAAATCAAAACAAGGAGAAGTAACATTATTAGACAAAGGCGTCTTTATGTTAAATGGTGTAAAGAATAAAGTTAAAGACCAAGCAACAGGACTTTCAAAAATAGCAGCTACAGTAAAAAATGCTGTTAATCGATTAGATGAAGATGGGCACAATGATGGTGCTAATGACGGTGATCCTCTGATAGAGAAATATGCAGGTCCGATATTAAAAGGATTTGCATTATTTAACCCACTCCTAGGGCTTCCCAACGATGCAAAAATATTAGCTAAAGGCGAGGATATCTATGATAATAAGGCTAAAACTATGGATAAAGTGGTTGCAGGAGTGGATATAGTTACATTTGGTGGTGCAAAAGCTGCAAAATATATTGGAACAGGGTTAGCTAAAGCTATGAATACGGTTAACAAAGCAACTACGGGAATTTCAGTAGCTACTACAATAAAAAATGAGTATAAAAAGATAAAGGATTAATAAAATGAAAAGAATCATTAAAAATAAAATAATATTTTTCATTTGTAATTTTCTTGGATTTTTAGTTCTCCTTATTTTTCTTTTTAAATTCTTTAGTTTTAAAGAAATGGGACCTTTTAGTTGGAAAGAAATATGGCATTATTTACCTATAGATATTATTATTTCGTTGATATTTGCTGTATGGAGACAAGTAACACGGGATGAGTAGGTGCTGTACTATTCCGGGACATAAAGGAAGTGTCTCTGATTGAACTTTTGAATAAAAAGAAATATAATCAACAGCATATCATAATAATAAATAAGAGAAAACATCAAATGAAGAAATGTATATATCAGTTTCTCCAAAAATTGAACAGAATAAAATAAGAATATAATCAGAATGAGTAATCTTTCCCTCAGCAATTGCTTTGCATTATTAATTGCAGTAGAAAGTGCCACAGCAAATCCGAATTATACCCAAAATAATACAGAATAATGGAATAATTCCTTACCTTTGCCACACAATAACCAAATCCGTTATGGATTGTTTGAAAATGAATCTCACTTCTGATAGTACTTTGCCAAGAATCCCGTTTGGCGAGGAGCAGATTGACCAGCGCCTCACCTCTTTCAACTCTCGCTACACTTTTTCCGCTAAGGAAAAAGATATCGAAACTAATTATTCGTACTTCGGTGCAAGGTATTACACCTCCGA
>JAEWNB010000061.1 GCA_023392945.1 Bacteroidota bacterium | reverse complement strand
AGTTCATCCATAATATCCAATAATCTTTTAAAGGCTGAGAGTCTGTTATCTTGCATATTATAATTTTAATAAAATTAGTAATAAAATAAAAAGTTGCCTCAAATCATCATTTTCTTTAGTAAGCTCTTGCAAAAAGTACTCTTTGAGTAGATGGTTTGCCTGTTAAAATACATTTACCGGCTTCAAGCTGATTGTCAAGTGGGATGCAACGTATTGTGGCTTTTGAGCTCTCTTTAATAAGCTGTTCGGTTTCAGCAGTTCCATCCCAATGAGCTAAAACAAAACCTCCCTTATTATCAAGAATATCGATAAACTCATCCCAGGAATCTGCTTTACGAATATTTTCTTTTCTAAATTGCAAAGATCTTTCGAAAAGGTTCTGTTGAATTTCGCCTAACAATTTTTCCACCTCCAAATCCAGCGTATCAAAAGAAAAATTCATTTTTTGCAAAGTATCACGACGTACAACTTCCACTTGATTATTTTCCAAGTCCCTTGGTCCAATAACTAAACGAACAGGAACCCCTTTCATTTCATATTCATTGAATTTCCATCCTGAGCGTTTGGAATCATCATCATCATATTTGACCGATATATTTCTGGCTTTCAATTTTCCAATCAGAGGCTGAATTTTTTCAGTGATCATTTTTAACTGTTCTTCTTCCTTGTATATAGGAACAATCACTACTTGAATAGGTGCAAGTTTTGGAGGCAGTACCAATCCGTTATCATCAGAGTGTGTCATGATAAGAGCCCCAATCAAACGTGTGGATACTCCCCATGAAGTAGCCCAGACATATTCCAGCTGATTCTCCTTATTCAAAAATTTAACATCAAATGCTTTTGCAAAATTCTGACCTAAGAAGTGTGAAGTTCCAGCCTGAAGTGCTTTTCCATCCTGCATAAGAGCTTCAATACAATAGGTGTCTTCTGCTCCTGCAAAACGTTCATTAGGAGACTTAACACCCTTGATTACGGGCATAGCCATAAAATTCTCTGCAAAATCAGTATAAACATTCAGCATTCTTTCAGCTTCTTCTATTGCCTCTTGCTTTGTTGAATGAGCAGTATGACCTTCTTGCCAAAGAAATTCAGCGGTTCTCAAAAACAAACGAGTACGCATTTCCCATCTAACAACATTTGCCCATTGGTTTATTAAAAGAGGAAGGTCACGGTATGACTGAATCCAGTTTTTATAGCTATCCCAAATAATGGTTTCGGAAGTGGGACGGACAATCAATTCTTCTTCCAGTTTAGCTTCCGGATCAACAATAACACCACCATTAGGATCATTTTTCAGACGGTAATGAGTTATAACGGCACATTCTTTTGCAAAACCTTCAACATGACTTGCTTCTTTACTAAAAAATGACTTAGGAATAAACAAAGGAAAATATGCATTTACATGTCCGGTATCTTTAAACATTTTATCTATAGCTGACTGCATTTTTTCCCAAATTGCATACCCATAGGGTTTGATTACCATACAACCTCTAACTGAAGAATTTTCAGCAAGATCAGCTTTTTTAACAATATCATTGTACCATTGAGAGTAATTTTCAACACGTGTAGTAATACTTTTTGCCATTATTTTTCGTTTAGGATTAACTTTTGATTATTTTTGTAGTCTATTAATTCGAATTGCAAAAATATAAAAAATAAGAACCCAAAAAATATAGGAGATAAAGCCATGAAAAAAAAGATTTTAATCCCGCTTTTCATTTTAGCAATCAGTATGATATCGTGCAACATCGGTACTTTAACCTACTATGATGATATTTACACATCATCCAATGATGCCCAGTATCAAAGACCAATAGAAGCCACTCCTGATAATCAGGTTCAATATTCTGAAGATGAAAATATGGATGATAACAGTGTCGTTTATTACGACACCACAAATCCTTCTTTAACTTATGAAAATTCAGAAACCTATTATGATGAAGAAGGAAATGCATATGTAACTAACAACTACTATTATGATGATAACTACGATTTTTATGATGATTATTATGACTATTATTATTCCTCCCGTATTCGACGTTTTCATTCAAATTCTTTTGATGGATGGGGATATTACGATCCTTACTATACCAATATGTACTGGTATGATTATTATCCCTCAAGCTGGGGTATGAGTATATACTTAGGATATGACTGGTGGTGGCCATCATATATGTATCGGCCATATTATTATGATTACGGTTATTATTCTTATGGTTTTAACTACGGATGGGGATGGGGGTGCCATCGTCCAAATTATTACTGGAATGCTTATAATTGGGGATATTATGATGGTTATTATACCGGATACTATGCAGGATATTATCACAATAATTATGACAACAACCACTCCTATTTCTATGGACACAGGCATAATGTTGGTTCATCAAATGGAATTGCGAACCACGGAGGTCGCGGTGATAGACCCAATGATTATGGAAATAACAATAATAATTCAGGTTCTGTTTCTCGTTCTGTAACCCCAACCAGTTTCAATCAACGTTATGATGCCCTTGCAACATCTTCAACAAGCGCTTCCGAAATAAAAAAACCGGCAAATAACACCAACAATGTTTCTTCAAATAAACCTATTAATAATACTACCAGCTCCAAAACACAAAATCCGGTTTCTCCAACCAATGTAACTAATAATAACTCTACAAATTCAAAAACTTACAATACGGTTCCCTCAACTCCTGAAGCCAAAACAACTACCAACCCAGCTAACACCACTACGACAAGACCTGCTAATACTAATACAACAAGACCTGCTAACACCACTACGACAAGACCTGCTAATACTAATACAACAAGACCTGCTAACACCACTACGACAAGACCTGCTAATACTACTACGACAAGACCTGCTAATACTAATACAACAAGACCTACCTATTATAATACTCCCCAAAACAATCCTAAACAAAACCCTAATTCCGGAACAAATAATAATCAATACAGAAACACTCCCCCTAATAATCCTAATCCTTATAATAACCAATATAGACCGTCTAATTCCAGAACAACTCCAACTTACAAAAAAACTGATAATCCAAGTGGGAGAACTTATTCAACGCCTAATTCAAGTTCCGGCAGGTCTTACTCATCTCCAAGTAACTCTTCCGGCAGGTCTTACTCATCACCAAGTAGTCCCTCAAGCAGATCCTACTCTTCTCCAAGTAGTTCTTCCGGCAGATCTTACTCATCACCTAGTAGCTCCTCAGGCAGATCCTATTCTTCTCCAAGCAGCTCATCTTCTTCTGGCAGTAGCAGAGGTTCCTCTTCTCCTAGCAGTAGTTCAAACAGACGTTAATTCCATTTAATAGTTTTTTCTCATTAAAATAAAATAATTATGAAAAAGAAATTGTTTTTGAGTATCGTATTTGGTTTTTGCATTGTATTTATAAATGCTCAAAATGACATTGATGCATTCAGATTTTCTCAAAATAATTGGGAAGGAACAGCGCGCTTTATGGGAGCCGGGGGTGCTTTTGGAGCAGTTGGAGCTGACTTTTCAGCATTAAGCACTAACCCTGCATCTATTGGTGTTTTTAAAAAAAATGAAATTTCTTTTACTCCTATTGTAATTTCTGTTTTTAACAGCAAAGCAAACTATTTCAATACTGAGTCACGATATATTTCATCAAACTATAGTATTACCAATTTAGGAATGATCTTTAAAACTAATGAAATTCCAAACTCCAAATGGAATGCAATTCAATTTGGATTTGGATATAATAGAAATACTGATTTTAATAATACCAGCCTTGTAGAAGGAACCTCAATAGGGAGTTCAATGACTGATGCATTTGTCAACAATGCTAATTCAACAAATTTTCAAAACTTATATGGGGATAATCTTGTAGCTTGGGAAACTTGGTTAATAGACACTTTACCAGGTGACGACAACCATTATTATTCTCCCTTCAGCGGATCAAATCTAGCTCAAAGTAAATATACCAAAACAAGTGGTGGAATAGATGAAATGTCTTTTTCTGTTGGAGGAAATTATGATGATCGTATATTTATTGGGGCAACAATGGGAATACCATTTTTACATTATAAGGAAATTTCCAGTTACGAAGAAATTGATGAAGAGATGACAGTAGGTGGAATGGATTCTTATACAATAGATGACGAACTTATTGTAAAAGGAACTGGCATTAACTTAAAACTAGGCATTTTATACCAACCTTTCAAATTCATGAGAATTGGCGCAGCTTTTCACACTCCAACTTATTTTAACAGTATTTCAGATAAATTTTATAGAGAAATAACCTCTTATAGTGATGCAGGAGAAGAATATTCGGCTTCATACGAAAATCAGTATAACTACAAACTTACCACTCCTCTCCGTGCAATCGGAAGTCTTGCTTTTTTTATCAACAAGCGTGCTTTTATTAGCGCAGAATATGAATTTGTAGATTACGGAATGGCCTACATGTATGCCAATGATTATTCCTTTTCAGATGAAAACAAAAATATTCAGGAAAAATATGGAATATCAAATATTGTTCGTGTCGGTACAGAAGTCTATTTATCGGAAAATTTCTTAATTCGACTTGGATACAATTTCAAGAGTTCTCCTTACAAGAATGAAATCAACACCGGCACTTCACATTTGGGATCTTTGGGATTTGGCATAAGAACTAAATCTTTCTTCTTTGATTTAGCCTATGTTTTCAAATATTCAACTGAAAACTATTGGTTATACAATCCTGAATTAGTAGAAGCTTCCAACAACACCTATATTAATCACAAAGTCTTTGCCACTTTCGGTTTCAGATTCTAGGGATTCTGAATTCTCAGAAAGTCTTTGATTAATCTAATTTTTTCTTCCTCATCAAGAGAAATATCTATCCAATTAATTTTAAAACCATTGCGTTCCATTTTTCGGAACCAGGTCATCTGCCTTTTCGAAAATTGATGAATTGCAGTATTAAGTTGTTTAAATAAAGTATTATAATCTATTTCTTTGAGTAAAAACAGGGTGATAAATTTATATTCAAGGCCATATCTTATTAGTAAATTGGGATTAACACCTCTTTTTATCAAATTGTCCACTTCTTCAATCATCCCATTTTCTAAACGATGCTTAAGGCGTAAAGTAATTTTATTTCTGATTAAATCTCTGTCTCCTTTTAATCCAAAAATTAGCGATGGTATCGGTTTGGCAAACTCACTTAATTCAGGATGTTCGCGATAATAATATTCTATTTCGATAGCTCGGAGCAATCTAGAATGTTCGCAAGTATCAGTAACGTTATGAATAGTACGAAAAGAGGTAAGTAAACTTATTAATTCTTCTTCGGATTTTTGCTCAACTTCTTTTCTAAGTAATTGATTTTCAGGAACAGGAAAGAGTTTGTAACCTTTCAACAAAGCTTCAATATACATTCCACTACCCCCACAAAGAATTACCTGTTTTTTTTTAGATTGGATATAATTAATAGCCTTAACCGCATCCTGTTGATATAGAAAAATATTGTATTCCAATCCCGGATTTACAATATCAATCAGATGGTAAGGAATCGTTATATTTCCTATTCTGTAGTCGTCAAGATCTTTTCCTGTTCCAATATTCATATCACGATAAACCTGACGGGAATCGGCACTGACAATTTCAGCTTTTAATTCTTTTGCCAAAAGAGCAGCCAACCGAGTTTTTCCAGTAGCAGTTGGGCCTAGAATAGTAATAATATCATGAATCATTATTTTACTATTATTTTGGTTCATCATAAATTTCAAGATCACTAATTATTTTCCCGCTAATCTTAAATCGAAGAAAAGTTAACCTGTTATGAATGCCGTATCTTCCTGCTGATCCCGGATTAATAAAAAGCAAATTATTTTTTGTATCATTCATCACTTTAAGAATATGAGAATGACCTGCAATAAAAACAGTAGGTTTCTCCTTTTTAATAATTTCAATTGATTTAGAATAATAGAATCCGGGAGAACCCACGATATGCATTAAAGCAATTTTATGTTCCTGACAAGGAAAAACCATAAATTCGGGAATCTGACTTCTGACTGACCAGTCATCACAATTTCCAAAAACTGCTTTAACAGGAGCAATTAATTCCAGTTGATCAAGAATTTCGCTATTTCCGATATCACCGGCATGCCATATTTCATCACATTTTTCAAAGAAAGAGAAAATATTAGGATGGAGGTAACCATGTGTGTCGGAAAGTATGCCGATTGTCATAATTAAAAATCTTACATAAAAGAAAAACTAAACACCAATATCATTTAGTCTTTGTTTGGCCACTTCAAAGAGCACAATACCTGTTGCAACAGATACATTTAGTGATTCAATAGTACCAAGCATAGGTATGTTTACAGCATCATTACATATTCTTTGATAATCCCAAGCAATACCCTCATACTCATTCCCCATAATCAAACAAAGTGGTTTGGTGAAATCTTTTTCAAAATAGTAATGTTTTGCCTTTTCTGTTACGGCCACAACCTCAACTCCAGAATCTTGAAGGAATTGTATAATTTCGACTAAATTAGAATGACGGCAAACCGGGATAGAATGCAAGGCTCCGGCTGAACTTTTAACAGCATCTTCATTGAGTTGAGCACCTCCTTTTAGGGGCAATATTATGGCGTCAACTGCAGCACATTCCGCCGAACGGGCAATTGCTCCAATATTACGGACATCAGTAATTTTGTCCAAAATAAGAAGAAAAGGAACCTTTCCCTTTTCAAATATGGAAGGCAAAATAGAAAAAATATCCTGATACTCAATTGCTGAAATAAAGGCAACAACACCCTGATGGTTGGCATGTGTAAATTTATTTATTTTTTCAACCGGCACATATTGAAAAGGAATTCCATTTTGGCGAACAAGATAAAAAAGCTCCTTAAAAAGATCTCCTTTTAGCCCTTTTTGAAATAATACTTTGTCGATAGTTTTATCACTTTTAATGGCTTCCAACAGAGGTCTTAGTCCATATATAATATTATCCTGATGCATAAAAAATGGGGAAAATTATAGTTTGACAATTTTTGAAATACCCAAAATTTTACTTTCACTAACTAATTGCAAAACATAGATACCAGGTGCAAAAGAAGATAAATCAATGACATTGGTATTTTGGGTACATGAATAGGTTTTCAAAAGTTTTCCATACATATCGTATATAATGACTTTATCAAAATTATAGCTATCATCACTTAGTTTAATGGTAACATAATGAGAAGTTGGATTAGGAAAAGCCGAAAAAGTTAGCGGAGAGATATTTGGAACAGATACCGGATTAAAATATTTACCCAATACCGGTCTAATCATAGGAGCTCCTTTAAAGAAAGATTCAACCCATTCATCAGCAGTTTTATAAAAAAAGTTTCCTCGAGCATCACTATTCTGGTCAAATCCAATATTAAGTTGTGTATCGTGATTTTGATAAAAGCCAACATAAAAAGTACCTGAAACAAACAAAGGTTCTTCCAAAAAATAACTCACAAAATCAAGAAAATCAGAGCTTTGAGAAGGGAGCAGTGATTCAGAAGAATATAATTCATTTCCGGGGAAACCGTCATCATCATCCCATACTTTCAGTGTAAAATTATCAAAATTGGCATTTTCAAGAACACTGTTAAACCACATTCTTACACAACGCAATGTATCGGGCTGAGCCAATGTAAATTTTACAGCAAATGAAGCTTCAGGAGAAGCCATAGTGGAGAGGAGAGAATAGCCTGCCTCAGCAGTTCCGTCATCATACGCATAATAATTATAAAATTTCTGTTCAAAAAAAGAGGTGTCATTTTGATGACGTGCATCACCGGTTCCTCCTACAACTTGAAAAATATGAGTCACCAAGAAAGTTGCACTATCCTGATTATCATACGAAATTGCAAAGTTTACAGAGGGATTGGCATGCATAGGATAGGTATGGAAACCATTTGGGTAATAAGAATATGCATTTTCATTATTGCTTACATAATTTCCAACTGTCTGGCTTCCGTTTTTTTCAACATGATAAGAATAGCTTGTATTTTTAGTTGTATTTGAAATATTTGCAAGTTGATTATTAAAAGCACTTTTCATATCGGATGCTTGAAATTGATTCCAAGGCATTGAATAATATTTATTAAGAAAAGTAGTAGTAGGAAGGACAAAAGAAATATCATTGGGATAGATATCATCTTTAGTTCTGTTAATATTAAGAATAATATAATCAATGTGCCATTGGTCAACATTACTTGCCCAACCGGCAACTCCGTTTGGCTCAAGACTGGCATAATTTCGGAATCTGAACTGAAAATTATTACGAAAATATATAGGATCCGTAATTGGGACAAGCACCTGTTTAAAATAGGTCAACCTTAAAGAATCTGCATCCAGCCAATCATCCAGTTTACAGCCATTGGATGACCAAACCTCACTCCAAATTTTTTCAGGACCGAAAAGTGAATCAAAAGGTAATAATATGGTCTGACCGGGGAAAGCATTTGATTCAAAAATATAATAAGTTCCAAGAATAAAAGGGTTTTCAAGAGAATCTCCTATCACATATGATTCTCCTTCACCTAGAGTATATTCAGCATAAGAATAACCGGTAAAAATAGTATCTCCGGTTGCATATCCGAATTCAAGAATCAGTTTATCTTCGTTATCCGGTCTATTTCCAATTCTTTCCCATTCAAGATAAGGATGAGAAAAGGTTCCACCTCCCGGTTGATAATAAAAACTAAAATAAACCGAATCTTGTATCCCAACTGGTCTATTTGGGTTAAAAACTGAATCCAGTCTTATGGCATGTGAAGTAAGAGTGTCAGCAGGAAAAGGCGACTCTGAAGCATGGCTATAAATTTTCCCGAACTCATCAAGGGCATCTAATGTAACCACACCGATTGAGGGTGGATTAATAGGAAAAGTGGAATTGACAAAACCTTGCTTATCTTCCCATAACAGGGGATTAGGATATAGATTATAATCAGAAAAATCATCAATAAAAGGTAGTTTAACGGGTTCAGCATTAGTTGTTGCAGATTTAACGTGAACATTTTTTGATTCTTTTAAAAGCTGAATATTATTTGGAAGATCTATTAAAACTTCTTGTGCTGCGAGAAAATTTGCAAAACATAAAACGAAAATTAAAACAAAAAATAACTTACAACAGTAATAGCGCTTCATAGAATATTCATTTTCAAAAAAACCATTTATTTTAACCTTAATTGTTTAATTCAAATTGGTGAATAATCATTCCTGAATATTCATCAAAGAGTCTTTTGATTCTGGCAAATCATTAATATCTTTTCCCACAACAAGCGTTACAGATTCACCCATACTAATTTCAGTTCCGGCAGCAATCGCACGGCCTTTATAAAGTTGCTCAAGCACAGCATTTTCAAAAGGGCTTGCTTTATAGATAACACCCCCGATTTCAAGTCCTATTGCTTTCAGCATAATCTCAGCCTGCCGTTGCGAAACATCTTTCAACTCAGGCATTTTAACTTTTGGGGGAATTGAAGAGGCAACTGTAAGATATACTTTCCTACCCATTTTAACCTTCTCCTTTGCCTGAGGATTTTGTTTTAAAACAATTCCTTCCGGCTGTGATTTATCATAAACATAATCTGAAACTACCATAATAAAATCAGCAGAAGAAATATTTTGGATTAATAATTTTGAATCTTTTCCGATAAAATTGGGCATTTCTACTTCCTGCCCATGACGAGTATAAATTCTTAAAAAAATCAAAGCAACAACAATCAGGAATATAGTGATTCCGAGAGCAAGTAATAGATGAAATCCCAATCTGTCGTGTTTAAAAAAATCTTTAAACTTTCCCATAAATAATTTCTTAAAACATATAAACAAAAAAACTGCTTAATTATTATAATTGGGCACAAAAATACAAAAAAATATGTAACATTTCCTTACGACAATTCAACAAACTGTTGTTCACAAATCCGGTATAAGAAAACAAAAATTTCATATATTTTTTGTACTTTTGCGAGGCTCTATAAATATCAAAAATGAAAAATATTGCAATTTTAGCAGGTGGAAATTCAGGCGAATATGAAATTTCATTAAAAACAGCCGACAACATTTATAACGTTCTCGATAAAGATAAATTTACTCCTTATTTGATTCTTGTTCAGGGTGTTGAATGGTTTTACACTGATAATAGCGGACAAAAAATTCAGCTTGACAGAAATGATTTTTCTCTTTTATTAGGTTCTGACAAGATTTACTTTGATGCTGTCTTTATTGCAATTCATGGGACTCCGGGCGAAAATGGAAAATTTCAGGGCTATTTTGAAATGCTTGGAATTCCATATACCGGTTGCGATATGTTTACTTCGGCCATAACTTTCAATAAATACTTTTGCAACATTGCTGTTGCCAACTTTGGAATTCCAATTGCTCCATCCATTCATTATTATAAAGATGAAGCTATTAATTACGAACACATTATTGACAGATGCGGATTCCCATGCTTTATTAAGCCATGTAATTCGGGATCTAGTGTTGGAGTAACCAAGGCTCATAATACGGAAGAATTAATAAGTGGAATCGCTACGGCCTTTCAATACGACAATCAGTTAATGATTGAAAAATTCATACCGGGGAGGGAAATGACTTGCGGAGTGGCCACCATCAAGGGAATAGTGACTCCATTAGCCGTTACAGAAGTGAAAAGCAAAAAGGAATATTACGACTACCAGGCTAAATATACTCCCGGATATTTGGAATTAGACACCCCTGCTGATATTGACAAGTCAACAGAAAATAAAATAAAAGAATATTCAGAAATTGTATTTAAAAAATTGGGATGTAAGGGTGTTGTAAGAATTGATTATATCCTTACTCCTGAAGGAATTCCCTTTTTTCTGGAAATTAATACCATTCCCGGTCAGACAGCCATGAGTATTATTCCGCGCCAAGTTAAATTTCTAAACATCAATATTGTAGATTTTTATTCAGAATTAATATTTGAGGCTTTGAATAAAAATTAACGACTCTAATTCATTATGAAAAGATTTTTTTTGTTACTATTTATAATGTATTGTGGAACTGCATTTTCTCAGTACAATGAAAAAGATATTTACACTTACATTGATAATTATAAAGAACTGGCTATCCAAAAAATGCACCAATACAAAATTCCCGCCAGCATTACTTTGGCACAAGGTATTTTTGAAAGTGCTTGTGGAAAAAGCAAATTAGCCCTTTCAGGGAATAATCATTTTGGAATTAAATGTCACAAAGAATGGACCGGTGATACATTGCTCATTGATGATGATTCACTAGGAGAGTGTTTTCGGAAATATTTAAAAGTGGAAGATTCATATACTGACCATGCATTATTTCTCACAAGCCGACCAAGATACAGCGAACTTTTCTCACTTGACATAATGGACTATAAAGGTTGGGCAAAAGGTTTAAAAGCAGCCGGTTATGCAACTAATCCACAGTATGCTGAGCGTCTCATCAATTTGATTGAAAAGTATAACATTTCAAAACAGGATACTATCTTTTTAAAAAGATATATCTCCTTTGATACCACTTATAATGATATAAGCGGTGATCTTAAAGAAAAAAATGTGGCAGCATCTGAACCTAAAGCTTTGAATTATATTTTTTTTAGTGCTAAAGACAATGACTTTCCCAGAGGCGAATTCCCATTTACAGAGAGAAAAGTATATGTAAACAATAAAAATTTCTTTATCATTGCCAAATCTGGCGACACTTATGCTTCAATTGCTAAAGATGTTCAGGATTTAGAAAAAAATATCCGAAAATATAATGATGCAAAACTCGGAATTCAGCCAAGGGAAGGAGAAGTAATTTATATCGAAAACAAGGCAAAATCCAATTCTGCTCAAAAACATATTGTCTCTAAGGGGGAAACATTAAGATATATATCTCAGAAATATGCCATTCAGTTGCATTATCTTTTTAAATATAATAATTTAGATGAAAAATCGATTATACAACCCGGAGATATTATTAAACTGAAACATTAATACTATGAAAAAAATAGGTATCATAATACTGTTTTTGTATAGTGCAACTTCCTTTGCCCAATACAACGACGAAATTGTTTATGAATATATTGATAAATATAAAGATTTGGCAATTAAATTAATGGAAACCAGTCATATTCCTGCCAGTATTAAACTTGCACAAGCAATCTATTCTTCTAATGCCGGAACTAATACACTCTCAAAATATGCCAACAACCACTTTGGAATTCTTTGTCATGAAAAATATACCGGAGAAATTTATTATGACCCTGCTGATATAACTCACACCTGTTACAGAAAATATGCTTCTGTTGAAGATTCCTATAATGACCATTCAAAATTTCTCACGGAAAGAAGCAGATATAACAAACTGTTTACCCTTGAAATTGATGATTATAAAGGATGGGCAAAAGGACTTCAGGAAGCAAGTTATTCAATAAACCCCAATTACAGCAATCAGTTGATTAATATCATTGAAACCTATTTTCTTTATTTGTATGACAATCCTGAAAGTGAACTCCCGACAAATATAAAAGATGAAATAAAAACCAATCTTCCGGAAACCCCGGCACAAATTCCTGTTAAGAAAGAATCAGTTCAAAAAAATATAATCTCTGATTCTTCTAAAATTTATAATACTAAAAAGATTGCAGAGCTTCCCAAAGAAAAGCCAAACAATGACTCCATTAAAAGAGACACTTTGATTGAGTCAGGAATTGAAGTTATTATTGAAAGAAAAATCAAAACTCAGGAGTCGTGTGGAAAAGATTCTGTAGCAATTGTGAAAACTGAGGAGCAACCAGTTATTGCAAAAGTTTTTACTGCAAAAGAGATGGAATATCAGCCTGTATATTATCCTTACACTTCAAGAACCGTTTATGTAAATAATAAAATTAAATTTATTATTGCAGAAAAAGGAGATAGCTATGAAAAAATAGGGAAAGATGTACAAATAACGGAGTCAAATCTAAGACTTTTTAATGATATTTTTGACGATAATTATGAACCTATTCCAGGGGAAGTTGTTTATTTGCAGTACAAAAACAAAAAATCGGAAGTTTCTTTTCATACTATTGAAAAAGGAGAAACTATGAAATACATTGCTCAAAAATATGCTGTTCCCTTAAAGTTGATTTTTGCAAGAAATAATTATCAAATGAGTGAATTTAGCGTAGGAAACATCATCTGCATCTCGTGTAAAAAATAACATCATGTCCAAAAAAACATTTTATTATTTTAACCCAAATACACTATCTTTTGAAAAAGAAAAACTCACTCTGAAAGATATCATTAAGAGGTTATTATGGTTTTTTGCAACCGCTCTTTCCTTTTCTGTAATTGTTTTATGGATTTCATTTTATCTTATTGATTCTCCAAAAGAAAAAATGCTTCAAAGAGAGAATAATGAACTCAAGGCTGAGCTAAAAAAAATCAATAAAAAAGTAGATATTTTTGAATTTGTAATGAAAGACTTACAAGAAAGGGATGACAATGTTTACCGATCCATTTTTGAAACCGATCCACTTCCGTTAGAACAAAGGAATCCCACTATGCTGGAAAGCACAAAATATGACCGTCTTTCACACGATGAAGCCTATGAGTTGCTAAATGAAATAAAAGTAAAAATGGACAAGCTTACTGTTCAGATGGCTTCACAATCACGTTCTTATGATACTATTTCTATACTGGCGACAAAAAAAACTGAAATGCTCGCATCAATTCCTGCAATAAGACCCCTTAAAAACATGTACTCAATTTCTTCAGGATTTGGAAGACGATATCATCCTATTCTGAAAACATTAAGACCTCACACAGGTATAGACATAACGGCTCCCAGGGGAACTCCGGTATATGCAACTGCCGATGGCTATGTCTCCGGAGAAACGGGTGGCTCAGGTTATGGTATTGTTGTAATAATTAATCATGGATATTCCTATAAATCAGTATATGCACACTTGTCAAAAAAAGCTGTAAAAGCCGGACAAAAAGTAAAACGAGGACAAGTTATCGGATATGTTGGCAACACAGGTCTTTCATTAGGACCTCATCTTCATTATGAAATCATAAAAAATGGTTCTTATGTAAATCCGGTTCACTATTTCTTCAATGACATCACACCGGCAGAATACGATGCTATTCTCAAATCATCTAAAGAAGTAAATCAGGCTTTATCCTAATAATTACCTGAAATGATATGATAAAATTTAAAAAAATAAAATATTATTGGAGCCGGCTCAGAATCAACTGGAAAACTAAATATCGCCTGATTATTAGAAATGATGATTCTCATGCAGATAAGATATCATTTCTGTTAAGTCCAAGAAATGTTTTTGTAGTGGTCACTACCTCTTCTGTTCTGCTTATTATTCTTACTGCTCTCCTAATTGCCTTTACTCCTCTTCGTGTTTATGTTCCCGGATATACAAACCCTGAAGACTACAGAAACATTAAGAAAATGGCAATCAGCATTGATTCTGTGGAATTAATGCTAAATCAAAATCAACAGTATATTGATAATTTTTACAGAATAATCAATGATAAAATAACTACTACTGAAGATATGGAGAATACCCAAGCAAAGAGCTATTCTCCAAAAGAAATCTCAGAAAGTGAAAGAAAAAAAATTGATGAAGCTAATGCTGCAATACTTGAAGAAGCTGATTTGATCATGAAAGAAAAGAAAAGCCTCAAAAATAGTGCAACTGCTTCAACTCCTTTAAGCAAAAGAGCTAATATAAATACGCTCTTATTACTGCCCCCAACAATTGGAGTTATTCTTGCCGAATATAATCCTGCCGAAAATCGTTATGGCATTGATATTAAAAATATTCGCAATACCTTGATAACAAGTGTTGCAGATGGGATTGTCATATATTCGGGCTATGATCCGAAAGATGGAAATACTATCATAATTCAACATAGTGGAAATCTTATTTCTGTTTATAAACACACAGAAATTTTGCTTAAAGAAGAAGGCTATAAAGTGTTGGCCGGAGAACCTATTGCCAGAATGGGAAATAGTGGAAATAGGTCAAAAGAGGTTTTTCTTCATTTTGAACTTTGGTACAACGGGTTTCCGGTTAATCCAAGCGATTACATAGTAGTAAATTAAAAAGTAGATTAAAAAATGGAAACAAGTATCACATTAGAAAATAATATTGCAGTAGGAATATATGGTACTAACAACAACAACATTGACCTCCTAAGAAATCTTTTCCCAAAACTAAAAATAAATGCCAGAGGTAATGAAGTTAAAGTTTTTGGAGAAAATTCGGAAGTAGAACTTTTTATAGACAGATTTCAACTTTTGGTTTTACATTACGAACGTTTTGGGAAAATTAACGAAACTGACATTCTCAATATTATTTCATCGGAAGACGATTCATTTTATAGATTAGATCACAATGGCATTCAGGATGACATTATCTTACATGGTAAAGATGGAAGATTAATCAAAGCATTGACGCCAAACCAAAGAAAAATTGTTGAAAGTACTGCATCACATGATATGGTATTTGCCATCGGTCCGGCGGGAACAGGAAAAACCTATACAGCTGTTGCATTAGCTGTCAGAGCGCTGAAAAACAAACAGATCAGAAGAATTATCTTAACAAGACCGGCAGTAGAAGCCGGTGAAAATCTCGGATTTCTTCCCGGGGATTTAAGAGATAAGTTAGATCCTTATCTCCAGCCACTTTATGATGCACTTTGGGATATGATGCCTATGCAAAAACTTCTTTCCTATATGGAGGATAAAACCATTGAAATTGCACCTCTTGCTTTTATGAGAGGTCGAACTCTGGATAATGCATACGTCATCTTGGATGAAGCACAAAATGCAACTGAAAGCCAAATCAAGATGTTCCTTACCAGAATGGGGAAAAATGCCAAATTCTTTATCACCGGTGATATTACTCAGATTGATCTTCCTCGTAATCAAAATTCAGGGCTGATTCAGGCTACCAAAATATTGAATAATGTTAAAGGTATCGATTTTGTCTATTTAGACAACTCTGATGTTGTTAGACATCACCTTGTTACAAAAATCATTGAAAAATATGAAAAGTGGGAAAATGATAAATTCCAAAATTCTCCGACATGAAAATCAGATTAATTCTTCTCCCTTTTTCTTTGATTTACGGATTTTTTCTTTGGATAAGACGTTTGTTATACCATCACAAAATTGTAAAACCGTTTGATCCCAAACTACCCACAATTGCTATTGGGAACTTGTGCTTGGGAGGGGCCGGAAAGACCCCCCATACAGAATATTTAATAAGATTATTGTTTCCGGAATGGGAAATTGCAACTTTGAGCAGAGGTTACGGACGTATCTCTAAAGGATATATTCTTTTAAATGATACAGAGATAAGCAATACCGATGCTTTACTAATCGGAGATGAGCCCATGCAATATCATGTCAAATATCCTAATATCAAAGTAGCAGTTGCAGAAAAAAGAAAAATAGGAATTATCAATCTCACTACCAAATTTCCATCTTTGCAATTAATTTTATTGGATGATGCCTATCAACATATTCAAGTCAACGCTGGACTAAAGATATTACTAACTGAATATGAAAAACCCTTTTTTAATGATTATCCTATTCCGGCGGGGAATTTAAGAGAATTTCGCAACGCAGCAAATATTGCTAACATCATAATAGTTTCTAAAACCCCTGATAGTATTACCCAATTGGAAAAGGATGTTTTTTGTGAAAAAATAGCACTTTGCCCAAGACAAAGATTGTTTTTTACAACCTATATATATGGCAATCCGGAGCCTCAAACTATTCCCGCTAAACAAATTGCTCTTTATTCCGAAACAACCATTCTATTAGTTACCGGAATAGCTAACCCAAAACCATTATATGAAAGACTTTCAAAGCAATATAAAAAAGTATTGCATTTAAAATTTCATGACCATCATTTCTTTACTAAAAAAGATATGATTATTATCAAAAAAATGATTTCGGATGAACTAAAATCAAACACTGTTGTTTTTACGACAGAAAAAGATATGATGCGATTTAGGAGTAAAACCTTATTAGATGAAATTAATTCTATGCCGGTTTTTACTATCCCTATAGAAGTTAAATTTCTTTTTGAAGAAGATAAAATTTTTAATGATATTATCCAGCAATATGTTAGATCCAATTCAATCGTCAATTAATTATCTAAGAGACAAAATGTTTTCAAAACCCAAAATAGGCATTATTTTGGGAACAGGTCTGGGTGGGCTTGTTGAAAAGTTACAAGTAGAACTTGAAATACCTTATCAAGATATTCCAAATTTCCCTGTTTCCACTGTTAGCGGTCATAAAGGGACCTGGATTTTTGGAAAATTTAACGGGGTTGATGTTGTGGTCCTCAATGGAAGGTTTCACTATTACGAGGGTTACACTTTAAATGAAGTAACAATGCCTATCCAAATCATGAAAGAAATTGGAATAGAAAAACTCATTTTATCAAATGCGGCAGGTGGAATGAATCCGGCATTCAAAATTGGTGATATCATGATTATTACCGATCATATTAATTTTTTCGGGACCAATCCTTTGATAGGACCAAATGATGACAATTTAGGTCCCCGCTTCCCTGATATGAGCGAAGCATATTCAAAAGAATTAATCAATGTTGCTTTATCTTGTGCAAAAAAAATAGATATTCATCTTCAACAGGGTGTCTATTTGGGATTAAGTGGTCCCTGCTTTGAAACTCCGGCAGAATATAGGATGTTTCATTATTTAGGTGCTGATGCTGTCGGAATGTCAACTGTGCCTGAAACCATAATAGCACGTCACAGAAATATAAAAGTTTTCGCTTTATCTGTTATAACTGATTTGGGTATTACCGGAAAAATTGAAAAAGTATCTTTAGAAGAGGTTCTTAAAGAAGCTGAAATTGCAGGACCTAAAATGGTGAAACTAATTTATGAAATGATGCCTTTGATTTCATAGCAATTGGGTTTATGTAGTCATTATGCAAACAAAAAAAATATACTATATAATATAATATGAAAAGGAACATCGATAAAACTGTTAAGTATTTAAAAGAAAAGATGACAAATCACCCTAAAATTGCAATAATTTTAGGGTCAGGTTTAGGAGGCCTTGTTGATAAAATAAAAGAAAGAATTGAAATCACATACCGAGAAATTCCCGATTTTATTGTTTCGACGGTTAAAGGACATAAAGGAACCTGGATTTTTGGAAAATTAAACAATGTAGACGTTATTGTTCTGAATGGCAGGTTTCATTATTATGAAGGATATTCAATGCAAGAAGTTACTCTTCCTATTCAGATTCTTAAAGAGCTTGGAATAGAAAAAATAATATTATCAAATGCTGCGGGTGGGATGAATCCCACATTTAAAATTGGAGATATTATGATAATAAATGACCATATTAATTTTTTCGGAAACAATCCTCTACTTGGACCAAACGAAGACAAGGAAGGTCCCCGCTTTCCCGATATGAGCGAGGCTTATTCTAAGAAACTGATTAAGATTGCTTTGGAAACAGGAAAAAAAATCAACATTCACCTTCAACAGGGTGTTTATATGGGCGTAACCGGTCCTTGTTTTGAAACCCCTGCAGAATATAGGATGTTTCATTATATGGGAGCCGATGCTGTCGGAATGTCAACTGTTCCGGAGACAATTGCTGCCAAACACAGGGGGATGGAAGTATTTGCATTATCTGTAATAACAGATTTGGGAATTATTGGAAAGGTTGAAAAGGCCTCTCATGAAGAAGTGCTGAAGGAAGCCGCTGCAGCAGGTCCCAAAATGGTACAACTAGTATATGAAATGATGCATCAGTTATAGACACGAAGTTTTACTCCATCAAAGGTTGTTCTGTAATGCTTTAACGAATAGATTGCAGGACCATTAACAACAGAGCCATCCAATATATTAAATCTGGATCCACAACAACTGTCAATAAGTGTAATACCACTTTCCTCTACCCAAATCCAGGAATCGTTATCTTCCCAGTCGTAAGGGCATGCACGATCATAAGCCATAAAAGTATATGGATCAAGCCTATAAACTACTATTCCCCTCACTCCACCGGTAAAATACATATGCCCCCCATAATGATTTAAACTATAGTATGCAACATCATTTGGATATATAGTAAAATCTACTTGAACATTAGGAATGGTCTCGTGCTCATAACCATTACAACCAATTAAGCACCAACAACAGAATAATATAAAAAATATTTTTTTCATCGGTAAAAGAATATAACGAAGCAAATATAAAATATTGTATATTTGCATTTAAAAAAAATAGGATGGATACCATTGATATAGTTATTTCAATTATTGTTGTTGTTGCCTACTTGTTTTTCAATTATAAAAAGAAAGAAAAAAGCAACAATTCTGAGCCAATTGAAATACCAAACACACCAGAATCCGTCGACATACCTTTTGAACCAAAATTTGAAAAAAAAAGAACTGTTTTGAACACCTCAATGGAAGAAATTGGAATAAATTCTTCCAAAAAAGAGAATTATTTCACTTATGAAGAAACTAATAAAATTGAATCAGAATATTACAATAATGATGATTCTTTTGTAAAAGCAAAAACTCAAACTGTTGATAATGAAGACGAATCTTTTCCTATGTTAACCCTTGAAAGTGGTGAAATTATAAATGGAATCATATATGGCGAGATTTTAAAAAGACCTAATTATTAAGATATTATAAAAATATTGGGCTTTCAAAAAAAAATAAATTGTCAGAACAAATTATTTTTATAAATTTACCGCCCAGAATTTTCTGACAAAATAATAATGTTTAATATAAATAAATGGCTATGATTAAAAAGTTACTATTTGCTCTTGGGATCATCTTCCTTTGCAGCGAAATTGCGTACTCACAACAAAGTACTTTAAAAGGAACTGTTAAAGATCAAACTAAGTCGGCCTTGGCCTATGCAAATGTATATTTGAAACAGGATGATAAAGTTGTGAATTATGCTATGACTAATGAAAAGGGAGAATACCAACTGTTCGGTATTTCTGCCGGAAAATATGATCTTGAAATTACCGGACCTCTTGGTTGTTCAAACACATACAAAAAAACAGGTATTTCCATCTCCCCTGATGTTGTAATGTGGGAACATGCGACCATCAATTGTGGTCAAGAACTTGCTGCAGTGGAAATTAAATGGGAAAAGCCCGTTTTTGATCAAGATGAAACTAAAAAATCTGTGACTATTACCGGTGAGGACTTACGAAGAACCCCCGGTCGTTCCATTACTGCTGCACTTGCCAGTGTAGAAGGTGTTACCATGCAAGATGGAGCCATTGCCAGTGTCCGCGGAAATCGTCCCGATGGACAACAAACAATTATTGATGGTGTGCGTGTCAGAGGTAATGGTGGAGTTTCCATGCAATCAATTGAAGAAGCCGAATTAATTCAGGGAGGTATTCCTGCTGAATATGGTGATGGAACCAGTTTTACCGTGATTACAACAAAAGGTATTTCCAAAGATTTTCACGGAGCTGCTGAAATAAGGGGCTCTCTTGAAGGCTATGGAAATTTCCTTGGAGCTCTTTCTCTTTCAGGGCCTCTCCTCAAAGGAAAAAAACGCGAGGATCCTGCCAGAATTGGATTTTTACTTACAGGTGAAATTTCTTATGATATCGATAACTCACCTGCACAAGGTGGAACTTGGCGTGCTACCGATGAAACCATTGACTATTTGATTAAAACCCCGCTTCGTTATGACCCAATTGCTTTTGGCGTATGGTATCAAAGCGCCAGTTACCTTGAAAGTGATGCTTTCTATAATAGAAGAGTAAGAGATCATGCCGGTTACTGGAATTATCTTTTGCAGGGGAAACTTGATTTTCTTACAGGAAAAACTCATAATGTAAAAATATCCGTGGGGGGGTCTTATGAATTCTTAAAAGCTAAAAACTGGGGTAGATCAACTGCACTATTTAATGCACAAAACAACTCTGAATCACAAAACTCTACCATGCGATTGAATGCCAGAATCAATCATAGAGTTTATACCAATCCAAGTGATACCGCAATCTTTAAAAATATCATGTATGATATTAACATTAATTATACTAAGTTTAATTCATTAACTCAGGATGCAAGACATAAAGATAACTTGTTTAATTATGGTCATATTGGATATTTTAAAACTACAAAAGCTAAATTTTATGAATTACAGGATATTCAAATCGATTCTATTGACTATATTGGTATGAATGTATTAACTAACATCTATGATTCGTTAGTTACTTTTGATGCAACTGGAAGCTCTAATCCGGACTTAATTTACTATACTCAGAATTTTGTTGATCAGTTCACTCCTGAAATAATTAATGACTATTACGGATATACAGTACCTTATAACTTGACTTTATATTCTCAATTCGGAGCTTTGAGAAACGGAGACCAGCCTGACCGTGTTTATAGCCTATTTTATATGCCCGGTGCAATTACCGATGGTTATAGCAAATCCGAATTAACTTCTTTAGGAGCAAAAGCAAGTTTATCTGTTAATCTAAAAGATCATGAATTTAAATTAGGTTATGAATTTGAAAAGCTTACAAGTCGTGGTTTCTCAGTTAATCCAACACCACTTTGGACAATGATGAGACAAAAAGCCAACTTCCATATCAATGAACTTGATGTTGACAATCCGATCATTCATGGAGATACTGTTGATTACAATAATTTAATCAATTTGGATGAGCAAACTTCCTTCGATAGAAATTTGCGTACTTCACTGGGATTGGATCCTAATGGCAGCGACTGGATTGACATTGATAATCTTTCTCCTGAAACTTATGATTTAAGCATGTTCTCAGCCGAAGAATTATTGGTTGGACTCAGCAGTTCTTTGGTAAATTATTATGGTTATGATTATACAGGAACTCAAAAATACAATAAAAAAACTACGATTTACGACTTTTTCAACTCTACAGATGAAAATGGTAATAAGACTTACAATATTGGAGCTTATGAGCCTATTTATATGGCTTTATACTTACAGGACAAATTCTCTATTCAGAGTTTATTGTTCAATATTGGTGTACGTATTGACCGTTTCGATGCAAATCAATCTGTATTGTCTGACCCTTACTTATTCCGTGCAGCTTACACTGTTGGGGATTTAATTGGCAAAGGCTATTCGAAGAATCAATATTTTACTAATAACGCAGGAGACGACTGGGTAGTTTATGTAAACCAAAAAGATGGTACACTTGATTTAGACAATACTACTATTATCGGTTATCGAAACGGAAATACTTGGTATGATAGTCAGGGCCAAGAAATAGTCGATCCTGAAAACATGTTGGGTGCTAATGGTGGTCCAATCCTAGTAGATGCTCTTGAACAGAGCGCAATTTCAAAAGTTGACCCAAGTGCTTTTGAAGATTATAAACCACAATGGTCTATCATGCCACGTGTTTCATTTTCATTTCCTGTATCAGATAACTCAGTATTTACTGCTCACTATAACATTATCACTTCCCGTCCTACTAACTTGCAATTAAGTCCTATCGATTATCTATTTATAGAAAAATTCGGGACTAATGCAAATAATATCGTTAACAATCCTAACCTTAAACCTCAAAAAAGTATTGACTATGAGGTTAGTTTTACTCAAAAAGTAAGTGATAAATCGGCTATTGGAATTACTGCTTATTATTCTGAAAAACGTGATCAGATTCAGGCATACCGTTATTCCGGTTCATATCCAAGTACTTATTACTCATATGCTAATCTTGACTTTGGAACAGTTCAGGGCTTCTCTTTAAGCTATGATTTGAGAAGAATAAAAAATGTTTCCCTTCGTGCAGGTTATACTTTGCAATTTGCAAAAGGAACCGGATCCTCGGCTTCTTCAAACCTCGCCATCATTGCTTCCGGTCAACCTAATTTAAGAACATTAAATAATCTTTCTTTTGACCAAAGACATCGTATTAGTGCCAACCTTGACTACCGTTTTGAGGGAGGTGCCGACTATAACGGTCCCAAAACTCAATATTCTAAAAAGGGGACTAATAAAGTTAAAGAAATCAGATGGCTTGAAAATACCGGAATAACTCTTTTATTATCCGCAGCTTCAGGTCTCCCATACAGTCGCTCAAGTACACCTTACTCAACCTATGTTACAGGAACTGCTTCTCAACTTTCAGGATCTATAAATGGTTCTCATAAACCATGGACTTTCCAATGCGACATACGTATTGATAAAACTTTTATGTTTAATTTAAATTCTAAAGACAAAGAAGGAAAACAAAGAAATTCTAAAAATGCTTATCTGCTTGTCTATTTAGATATTACTAATATTTTTAATTTTAAAAACATTATATCTGTATATACATACACAGGAAATCCTGATGATGATGGATACCTTTCAGCTACTGAGTATCAACAACAAATTAATTCACAGATATATGTGCCTTCCTACATTAACTATTACAATATGATAATGCAAAATCCTTATAACTACAGCACACCTGCACGGGTTAGTTTAGGACTTCAATTTGGTTTTTAATATAATGAAGTAATAATGAAAAAAATAAATAGAGACATGAAGAATATAAACAAAATTTTAATTTTAGTTGGAATTTTCACACTCCTTGCTTCCTCGTCAGTGATGGCAGAAAGATCAAGAAGTGTTCAAATTTCCAAAAAGCAAAAAGCAAATGCCTCCTGCCTTCCCGCTACCAATTCAAATGAACTGACCATTAATAATGTTAGAGCATATTTGGAAACCAACGGTACTATGTGGTTTAGAGAAGTTGCTGAATATGAAGTGCCTGTTGGTTCCGGAATGACTTCAATGTTTTGCGCTGCCTTATGGATTGGAGGAAGAGATATTAATCAACAATTAAAATTGGCTGCTGTCCGTTTTCGCCAAAAAGGAGATGATTTTTGGACAGGTCCACTTACAGTTGTAGGCGCATCTGTAGATCAGGAAACTTGCAGTCAATATGATAAACATTTTAAAATTACACGTGCTCAGGTAGAAGCTCATATCGCTGCTTTCGACGAAAACGGAACTTTGATTGATCCTGAATATGTCACTCCTTCCATTATAACCAACTGGCCTGCCCATGGTGATGTTTCTAAAGGACAATCCAAATATCTGGCTCCATTTAAGGATTTAGGTGAAGACGGTGAATACAATCCGGATCAGGGTGATTATCCTTATTATGACCTTGACAATGATTTATGTCCCTGGACTGAGGCAAATAGGGCTTTAGCTGCTGCAGGAATGCTCCCGATTACTCCTGAAGAAGCTTCCGGTGTAACCACCGGAATGATCTATGCTGACCACGTCCTTAAAGGGGATGAGACACTCTATTGGATTTTCAATGATAAAGGAGGTGCTCATACCGAATCAGAAGGAGAACCTATCGGTCTTGAAATTCGTGGACAAGCATTTGGTTTTGCTACCAATGACGATCTAAACAACATGACTTTCTATTCTTATGAAATCATCAACAGATCCACTTATGAATTAACCAATACTTTTTTCTCTCAATGGGTAGACCCTGATTTGGGTTATGCCAATGATGACTATGTCGGTTGTGATGTAGCCAGAGGATTGGGGTATTGTTACAACGGCTACGATGTTGACGGTACAGGTCAAACTTGGGCATATAGTTCTCAACCACCTGCTGTTGGAGTTGACTTTTTTCAAGGACCTTATATCGACGATGATGGCAGAGACAATCCTAAATTTTTCAAAGATTCTGCAATTGTAAACGGATATTGTGATCGTTATTTGGATAGTGAATTTGGTGTTGACCAAATGGCAATCAACGGAGTTAACTTTGGAGATGGCATTGTTGACAATGAACGTTTCGGAATGAGAAGATTTGTTTACCACAACAATGATAACTCTCCTACAGGAGACCCGGATGTAGCTATTGATTATTATAATATGTTACAAGGTATTTGGAGAGATAATCAACGAATGAGATATGGTGCAAATGCACATCCATCGAACGGAGCCTCCGGTCCTGAATGTGATTTTATGTTCCCCGGAACAACAGACCCTTGTAATTGGGGAACTGCAGGTGTTGATCCTAACGAATCCCAATACGGTGACGGAGGATGGACAGAAGCTAATGTTGGAAATGCTCCCTATGACCGTCGTTTTATGCAATCTGCCGGACCTTTCACACTGAAAGCCGGTTCTGTCAACTACATTACTGTCGGTATTCCATGGGCACGTGCTTCACAAGGAGGTGCCTGGGCATCTGTTGAACTTTTGAAAATTGCTGACGATAAATGTCAATCGCTTTTTGAAAACTGCTTTAAAGTACTGGATGGACCCGATGCACCAGACATTACCATTCGCGAACTTGAAAACGAACTTATCCTTTTCATCTCTAATGATGACAAGTTAAGCAATAACTATAATGAAGAATATGAAGAATTTGACAATCAAATTGCTGAATTCAGAGAAGTTGAAACCTCTTATAATGTAACTGATACAATACATGCCACAATAGATGGTCATGATACAATCATTACCTATACAAGATCAGTCACTGAAATTGATAAAATTCCAAATGACAGAAAATATCGCTTTGAAGGATATATGATTTATCAATTGAAAAGTAAAAGTATTAGTGTAACGGATCTTGATGATCCTGATAAAGCCAAGTTGGTTGGTCAATGTGATATTGAGAATTACAGACCTGACGGAAGCGGTGTGGGACAATTAGTTAACTGGGTTTACAATGATGCTGTTTCTACTTCAGTTGCAACAGAAATGGTAAATGGTTCCAATAATGGAGTTTATCACTCACTTAAACTAACCGAAGATAAATTTGCCACAACTGCAACTGAATTAGTAAATCATAAAACATACTATTATATGGTTATTGCGTATGCCTATAATGAATTTGCACCTTATTCTATCACAAATGGTGTTGAAGGCTTAGCAGGACAGCAAAAAGTATTTCTTGCCGGTAGAAAGAATATAAAAGTATATTCCGGAATACCTCACAAAACTACTCCTCAAAATGAAGGAACTGTTCTAAATTCAGCATATGGTACACAACCCATGATTACCAGAATTGAAGGACAAGGCAACGGAGGTTATTTTCTTGACATGACTGACGAATCAAGAGATAAAATCATGTCCGGTGGAGAGCTCGACGATTACGGACAACCCACATGGGCTATTAATGAAATCCAATATAAAAATAATTATGGTCCACTAGGTATTAAAGTTATTGATCCATTAAAAGTTAAACCTTTTGACTATTCTATTAAATTTTTAGAAAATGCCGAAGATGTTACTGATTCTACTAATTGGCAACTTGAAATATTGGATGTTACTGACGAAGAACTTATCAGTATGAATTTAGTCGATGAAGATAACAATCCTATTAGAATAATCAATTCTAAAATGAGTATTGACATGACTAATGAACAATTAATTCTTCCTCTTGGTATTTCTATATCTATTAAAAATTATGGATTTAAAATTCATCAAAAAGAATTACTGGATTGGGTAGAATCAACGTCCACAGGATTAAATTATGTTAACATTTCAAAATATGCACAAGTTGATTTCATCGGTTCCAGCATAGAATATGCAGACAATAGCAAACCATGGTTGGGCGGAGTTGAAGATGGTGAAGGAGATTTTCCTAATAACTGGATTCGTTCAGGACAACAAAACTCCGGTCAATGGCAAGGATTAGATGCAGGAGAAGGAGTAAGAGATGATTATACTCTATGGAAGACCGAAGATTTCTTCATATTAATGGCTGCAGGTACACTTAATGACAGCTGGCAATCCAGAGGATGGAAAGATCCCAAAGGACAATTTGAAGACGCTATTGGAGGAACCTGGGCTCCTTATGTTTTGTCATCTCCTTATAATGGCGGACCTCAGGCAAAATATATAAAACCTGACACCATTCCTGGAACACAACCGGAAGAACCTTATTACGACTTCACATTGTTGAGTGCAATTCCTTATTGTCCGGGATTTAATCAGACAATGACCAACATTTATTCTGTTGACATTGTTTTTACTCCCGATAAGAGTAAATGGACACGTTGTATTGTTCTTGAAGCTTGTGATGATGAAAGTCTTTCAGAAGGTGGTGCATTGAAACATGAGCCAAGAAAACATGCTTCAGTTGATAAAGATGGAAATCCTGACGGAACAGGTGAAGGTATGGGTTGGTTCCCGGGTTACGCAATCAATGTGGAAACAGGAGAACGTCTTAATGTTATGTTTTCAGAAAACTCATCTGATACAAGAAATAATGGAAATGATATGCTCTTTAATCCTACTGATGTTTATGCATATTTTCATTACATAAATGAAGATGAAGGCATTGACACACTTTACCCTATTAATTCAGGAACTTATAATAGTATTTTTGACGGAACAACTGAACCAGTATGGGGTGGAAAACACTTTGTATATGTTTGTGGAAGTAGCGGTAATACAAATTCTATTTTTTACAGTGCCAGAGGTTTTGACAGAAAACGTAACTACAATGACAGCTATCAAACTTTCCAAAGCAATGGAATTTTTCAAGGAGGATCATTCTCTTTTGGTGGAAAAGACTATCCTTATTATGAATGTGGTCCGTATGATGAATGTTCATGGTTAAAGGCAAAGTTTGCTCAGTTTGTGGATAATTCTTCATATGGCAATAGCATTATTCATCAGTTTAAAATGCAACTATTTAATAATGTTATGTGGACCAGTATTCCTATGCCGGCATACGGTCAAAATGATAACTGGCTCTCAAATCAAGCTGTTGTCAAACTTCGTGTTTCCCGTCCCTATATGAGATATTCTTCCCGTTGGTTTGACAACCCTTCTACTGCTCCAAACGCTTCTCAAAATAATGGATTCCCAATGTATACTTTTACAACCAAAAATATTGCTCCAACTACTAATGCCGAATCTACACATCAGAGTATACTTGATGAGATAAATGTAGTTCCAAATCCATATTATGGTTTTTCAATGTATGAATCGACTGCATTGGAAAATTATATTAAAATTGTAAATTTACCTGAGAATTGTTCTATATCTATCTTTACGGTAGGTGGACTTTTGGTGAAAACTATTTCAAAAGGAGATAGTGGGTCTACATATGTAAATTGGGATCTTAAAAATAATGCCGGAATTCCTATTGCAAGTGGTGTATACATAATCCATGTAAAAGCTCCCGGCATTGGAGAAAGAACCTTAAAATTCTTCTGTGCAATGCGTCCTGTTGACTTAAATGCATTTTAACATTATTAATTTGTGAATTTTAATATTATACGACTATGAATAAAACATATAAAACATTAATAATTATCGCTTTAATGGGAATATTATCTGTAAGTACTCAAGTATTTGCAGGAAATAAAGACCGTTCAGGCCAAGCAGGTGCACAACATTTACTGATTGACCCCTGGGCAAGATCCAATGGATGGGGAACTGCAGGAGTTGCTGAAATTCGTGGATTAGAATCAATATACTCTAATGTAGCCGGAATGGCTTTTACTAAAAAAACTGAATTTGGATTTTCAAGAACTCAATATTTGGTTGGCTCCGGAATTTCTATTAATTCTTTTGCACTTGCTCAATCACTTACCAAAAAAGATAAAGAAACAGGAAGAATTATCAAAAATTTTGGTGTATTAGGCATCTCTGTATTCTCAATGGGCTTTGGAGATATTGAAATTACAACGGTACCCCAACCTGAAGGTAATATGGGAAATTTTTCTCCTAATCTACTCTATATTGGCTTGCATTATGCCAAATCATTTAATAAATATATCCATGGCGGTGTATCATTTAAATTAATTAATGAAAGTATTGCAGACCTTAGTTCTACAGGTTTTGCAATTGATGCCGGTGTTCAGTATCTTTCCGGTCCTTACGAAAATTTCAAAATTGGAGTTACCATGAAAAACATAGGTCTTCCTATGCGTTATGCCGGTGATGGTTATTCTTTAAGAGGAATTGTTAACGCTACAGATCATGAATTAACTTTGGAACAACGTTCTGCTCAATTCGAAATGCCATCATTACTTACAATCGGTATTTCCTATGACTTCCTTTTTTGGGGAAAAGAATATAAGACTATGAGCAAAGAAGATAGAATTGACGAGGGACTCACCCGAAATGATGCAACAAACAGATTAACATTGGCCGGTTCTTTCACCGCAAATTCTTACTCCAGAGACTTATTCGCTTTGGGAATTGAATATAGTCTTATGGATATTTTTATGATTCGCGCCGGATATACTATTGAGGGAGGTATGTGGAATGCTAAAACCAGCACAACATGGTATGCTGGACCTTGCGCCGGAGTTTCTCTTGGTATTCCTCTTGCAAAAAAGAACAAGGGAAATCAGAAATTAATTTTAGATTATGCATATAGGTTTACAAATAAATGGAAAGGGAACCATTATATTAGTTTAAAAGTAGCACTCTAGAAACCATATAATCCTTTTAAAATAATAAATTAAGGAGGCTTTTGGGCCTCTTTAATTTTCATTGTTATTCAAACAATAGAAATTATGAACAAAATTAAATACTATTCAAAAGAAGGTTTAGAAACTTTAAGACAAGAGTTGTTAGAACTTGAATCCGTTGAAAGACCAAAAATTTCAGCAGCAATTGCTGAAGCCAGAGATAAAGGTGATCTTTCGGAAAATGCAGAATATGATGCCGCTAAAGAGGCACAAGGTCTTCTTGAACTTAAAATATCCAAATTGAAAAACTTAATTGCAAATGCAAGAGTTTTAGATGAAACCAAAATTGACACTTCTAAGATTTTGCTTTATTCTATTGTTAAAATTAAAAATATTTCTAATAAGATTGAAATGAGCTATACTATAGTTCCTGAATCTGAAGCTGACATAAAACTTGGCAAAATATCTGTCACATCGCCTATTGCAAGTGCATTATTAGGTAAAACAAAAGGAGATAAGATTACGGTGGATGTTCCGGCAGGCAAAATACAATTTGAGATTTTAAATGTATCAAGATAAAATGGAAACAATATTCACAAAAATAATCAAAGGTGAAATTCCTTGTTATAAAATTGCTGAGAATGACGATTTTATATCTTTTTTAGACATTTCACCTTTAGCTAAAGGACATGCGCTGGTAGTACCAAAAATTCAGAATGACTACATTTTTGACCTTGAAGATGCTATGCTATCAGAATTAACACTTTTTGCTAAAAAAGTAGCTGTCGGTATAGAAAAAGTTATTCCTTGTAAAAGAATTGGTGTTGCTGTTATTGGACTGGATGTGCCCCATACTCATATTCATCTGATTCCCATAAATAAAGTTGAAGAAATGAATTTTTCCGGGAAAAGAGTTTCTTTTAGCAATGAAGAATTTGAAGCAATTGTATCTGAAATATCAAAAGCCATCACACAATAACAATTTTATTTTATCAGCAATGAAAACAATTAGTGAGAGCCCGATAACAACCCTCCAAATAATCAAACCCGATATTATCAAAAAATACTATGAAATTAAATCCGGAGAAGAGTTATATGGTTCTGTTGATCTGGTTAATAATACCGGAACTTTAGCACGACTTGAAACTTATCAGGGGACATTTACAGTTAAAAGATGCGGTTTTTTTAAACCCTATATTACACTACGCAAAGAAAAACATGATACAAATGAAACCATCGCTTATTTGAATCTTGATTGCTATACAAAAATTACAATTGATAAAGTTGCCTTTTACTTCAGACTAATTAATCTTTGGAAAAACCAATGGGGATGGACTAACGAAAAAAATCAGATTATTGTTCGTTATAAACCAACCATTGCCGGGACTATTAAAGGAGATATTGAAGTTTCAAAAGACTTTACTTATCTTTCTCAACTTGAGACCATAACTTTACTTGGAACTTATTTTCTCACTCAGTTAGAAAATGAAATTCTAAAAACAAATGAAAATGTAATTTAAAAAATATAATATACTTTATAATAAATCGTTAGACAATTAATCAAAATATTATTCAGAATGACTTCAATTAGAGAATTAGAGACTATTTCAGCTCAGGTTAGAAGAGATATAATCAGAATGGTTCACAATGCTAAATCAGGACATCCGGGGGGATCTCTTGGCTGTGCCGATTTTTTGACAGCACTGCATTTTGAAATTATGGATATTAATCCGACAAATTTTACTCAAACAGGAATGAATGAAGATATGTTTTTTATTTCTAATGGTCATTTGACTCCTGTTTTATACAGTGTAATGGCACGTCGCGGATATTTTCCAATAGATGAATTAAAATCATTCAGACTTTTTGGTTCCAGATTGCAAGGGCATCCGACACCTGCAAAACATTTACCTGGAATCAGAGTTACTTCCGGTTCATTAGGTCAGGGTATTTCAATTGCTATCGGAGCTTCTATTGCCAAAAAGAACAATAAAGATGATAAAACCGTATTTGTTCTGACCGGAGACGGTGAACTTGAAGAAGGACAAATCTGGGAATCTTTGCTTTTTGCTTCCGCAAATAAAATTGACAATCTTATTGCCATTGTTGATTATAACAAAAAACAGATTGATGGATCGACCGATGACGTATGCAGTCTTGGAGATTTGAAATCCAAGTTACTTGCATTTGACTGGGAAGTTATTGAAATGAACGGCAATGCCATGGAAGATACCGTTAAGATGCTAAAATATGCTAAAACACTAACCGGAAAAGGGAAACCTGTCATTATTTTAATGCACACTGAAATGGGAATGGGCGTAGATTTTATGATGGGTACTCATAAATGGCACGGAACCCCGCCAAACGATGAGCAAGCAGCGAAAGCTTTGTCTCAGTTACCCGAAACTATCGGGGATTATTAATTAGTTTTTTATCCGTGAAAATTATTTATCGCTACTTAATAAAAAAATTTCTCGGGCCCTTTGTCCTTACTTTTTTCTTTGCACTTTTTATCCTACTGATGCAATTCTTGTGGAAGTATGTTGATGAATTAGTGGGAAAAGGTTTGGAAATACATCTAATTCTTGAACTCTTATTATTTGCCTCCGCTACTTTTGTCTCAATGGCTGCTCCTTTGGCTGTGCTCCTCTCCTCTTTAATGACTTTTGGTTCATTAGGTGAGCGTTATGAAATTGTGGCACTTAAATCAGCCGGAATTCCAATCAGCAAATTGATGATTCCACTTGCCTTGCTTTCAGTTGTGATTGCCGGCGGTTCATTTTGGTTTAGTAATAATGTAAGCCCTAAAGCCTACATCAAAATGAGAACGTTACTATATGACATAAGAGAACAAAAACCTGCCTTAAGCATTGAAGAAGGAACCTTTTACGATGGTTTTGACAACTATACGATTCGAATTGGGAAAAAACATCGCAATAATGAAACCATTGAAGATATTCTGATATATGATCATTCAAAACATCAGGGAAATACCACTATGACTTATGCTAAAAAAGGCACTATGAAAATAACCCCTGATAAGAAATATCTGCTTTTTATACTCTACAACGGCTATTTTTGGGATGAAAGTCAGAATAATAATAGCAGAGGTACTCGTTTCCCTTTAACAAGAGCAAAATTCAAAGAACAATATAAACGTTTTGATCTTTCCTCTTTTCAAATTCAGAAATCTGATGAGTCTTTTTTTAAAACAACTACTAAGGCATTACCAATTAAAGATTTAACTAAAGAAATTGACACTCTGAAAAAACAGATATCTCTGATTACTTCTAATGCATCCAGCTCTTTCTTCAATAATTTATTTTATTTCAGCCAAATAATAAAATCGGATACGGCGGATTATATCCCGATGCAAAATGTTTCAAAATATTCCATAGACAGTATTCCTTTCCGAAATCAGGAAAGAATTTTTAATTTTGCACAACAATGTTCGGGAAATTTTATCAATTCAGTGAAATTTTCCTATGATGAAATGGATTACCGCAATATTGCTCTTTGGTCATACCAAATTGAATGGCATAGAAAATTTACTTTAGCTGTTGCCTGTATTCTGTTCTTTTTTATTGGGGCTCCTCTTGGATCAATAATAAGAAAAGGCGGCATCGGGATTCCACTTGTGGTTACTATTGTGTTTTTTACTTTCTATTTTGTAATTTCAATTATTGGCGAAAAAGTTTCAAAAGGGAGCCTTATCCCGGTTAACATAGGAATGTGGTTTTCAACATTTATATTGATCCCCATTTGTGCATTTCTGACAAATAAAGCAACAATTGACTCAGCAGTATTATCAACCGAAGAATATGCTAAATGGTTTAAAAAATTTAATTTAATAAATAAATCTTCCGATATTTCAAAATGAAAATACTTCAGTTTTGTAATAAGCCTCCTTTACCGGCGGTGGACGGAGGTTGTATAGCCATCAACAATATTACCCGTGGTGTACTTAAAAGTGGACACGATATAAAAGTAGTGGCTATATCAACACCAAAACATCCTTTTAAAAAATCTGAATTACCTCAGGATTATTTAATGAAAACCCGTTTTGAAACGGTTTTTATTGATACTTCCATGAAAAAACTCAGCTTTTTAAAAGCTTTGTTGTTTAATAAATCCTATCATGTCCAACGTTTTATTTCTAAGGAGTTAACTCAAAAAATTATCTCTATTCTAAAAGCTGAAGAGTTTGATGTTATTCACTTGGAAACAATTTTTATTGCGCCCTATATTCCTGTTATTAGACAATACTCTAAAGCTAAAATTGTTCTCCGTACTCATAACATAGAACATAGAATATGGGAGCGGATTACACTTCACGAGAAAAATATTGCCAAAAAGATTATTTTAAAAAGAATAACCAATCAGTTAAAAAAGTTTGAATATTCAACCTTCAACCTTATCGATGGCTATATGGCTATCTCTGATCAGGATTATAACTTCTTCCATGAATTATTCCCGAATGTCCCCGGAACTGTAATTGAAGCCGGAATTGATATGGAACTTTATCATTCTGAAGATGAATATATTCCTTCAGATAAACCCGAATTATTTCATATTGGAAGTATGAATTGGGCCCCTAATATTGAGGGTCTTAGCTGGTTTATTGAAAAGGTTTGGGGTAAAATTAATGCCATATTTCCTCAATTGACTTTTTCCATTGCAGGGAGAAACACCCCGGCTAAATTTTTGGAATACAACATCCCCAACTTGATTATTCTTGGTGAAGTAAAAAATGCCAAAGAATTTATCTTATCAAAGGATATTATGATTGTTCCCCTTTTGTCAGGAAGCGGAGTAAGAATAAAAATACTTGAAGGGATGGCCCTTGGCAGAACAATTATTACTACAACTATCGGAGCCGAGGGTTTATCAGTAGAAAACGGTAAAAATATTCTCATTGCCAATGATCCGGATGAGTTTATTGAAGTGATTGATAAATGTGTAAGGACACCAGATATATGCAAAATAATTGGTGAAAATGCTAAAAATTATGTCACACTTTATCATAACAATGAAATAATTACAGAAAAAATTATTGCTTTCTACTATGACCTTATTAACCATGAACCAATTTTAGAACAAGATTAACTTGTCGAAATAGATAATTATTAATATCCAATTATGAACTATCTCGATCAAATAAAATATCCGGAAGATCTTAAAAAACTCAACATTAATGAACTGCCGAAATTGTGTGAAGAACTCCGTGAATTTATCATTAACGAAACTGCAGAAAATCCGGGTCATCTTGGGGCAAGTCTTGGAACAATAGAATTGACTGTTGCCATTCATTATGTTTTTAATACTCCTGATGATAAATTAGTTTGGGATGTAGGCCATCAGGCCTATGCTCATAAAATATTGACCGGAAGAAAAGAACATTTTCATACAAATAGAAAATACAAGGGGATCAGTGGATTCCCAAAAATGAGTGAAAGCGAATATGACTCATTTGGGACAGGACACTCTTCAACTTCAATTTCTGCCATTATGGGAATGGCTGCAGCTGCAAAATTAGATGGAAACATAAATCAAAATCATATTGCAGTTATTGGAGACGGTGCAATGGGGGGAGGAATGGCTTTCGAAGCAATGAATCATGCAGGCGGTTCAAATGCCAATATGTTGATTATACTTAATGACAATAAAATAGCAATTGACAGTAATGTTGGGGCCATGAGCCAATATCTGCTTAATATCACCTCATCTCCTGCCTATAACAGATATAAAAACAAGTTGTGGAATTTCTTTACTTTTAAAAAGAAACAGTCTAATAAATTAACTCATTTTTTGAGCAGCATGGGAAATGTCCTGAAGGGCTTCCTGCTCAGTGGAAGTAATCTCTTCCAAAGTATGGGCTTTCGTTATTTTGGACCGGCTGATGGTCATGATGTGGTAAAACTTGTTGCCATATTGCAGGCATTAAAAAAGATTTCCGGTCCTAAATTATTACATATTATTACAGTAAAAGGAAAAGGTCTTAAACTTGCAGAATCTGACCAAACCACCTATCATGCTCCGGGAAAATTCAATCCTGACACCGGTGAACTTATTGAAAATTACGCTCCTGATACACCCCCAAAATATCAAACAGTTTTCGGAGAAACTATTCTTGAACTGGCTAAATTAAATAAAAAAGTTGTTGGTATTACTCCTGCCATGGCAACCGGTTGTTCATTAAATATTCTTAAGGAACATTATCCTGACCGTATGTTTGACGTTGGGATTGCTGAACAACATGCCGTTACTTTTTCTGCAGGACTTGCTGTTGAAGGATATATCCCTTTCTGCAATATATATTCATCTTTTTTACAACGAGGATATGACCAGATAATTCATGATGTTGCCTTGCAAAATCTCCCTGTTATATTTTGTATTGACCGAGCCGGGATTGTTGGAGAAGACGGAGTAACTCATCACGGAACATTTGATCTGGCTTTTCTTCGTTCTGTTCCCAATATGATTATTGCTTCTCCTTTGGATGAAATTGCTTTACGGAATTTATTATATACCGCCTATCTTAATAAAACGAATCCTTTTGCTATCCGTTATCCCCGTGGAAGAGGTGTTCATAAGAATTGGCAACATCCTTTCCAAAAATTAACCATTGGCAAAGGCAATATATTGAGAGAAGGTCAAAATATGGCAGTCATTTCTTTAGGACCTATTGGAAATAATGTTGCTGAAGCAATTGACATTCTTGAATCTCAGGATATTTGCCCTGCCCATATCGATATGCAATTTCTTAAACCAATTGATGAAGATCTTTTAACTACAATTGCAGAAAAATACCCAATTTTGGTTACCGTGGAAGACGGGACTGAAAAGGGAGGATTGTTTTCAGCCGTCGCAGAATTTCTTGAGAATCGACATTGTTCCAATATTTTGCATCCTATCGCAATTCCCGACAAATTTATTGACCATGGTGATATTCCTAATCTTCATAATGAGTTGGGATTTGATATTGAAAGTCTTGTATCCCAACTAAAAATTTGGAGTAAATTATCAGACAAATAACTTCTTAAATTATTATCAAAAATATATTATCTTTGCCCTAGTCTATTATACCAATTCAACAATTTTGTATTAATATGAAAACTTACCTAAAAGAAATTTTTATCATAACACTCACAGTTTTAATATTAGTATTTAGTGGCTCCTCCTGTAGAAAACAAAAAACGCCTCCACCCACAGAGACATTAACGGAAACAGTTGAATACCCTATTACCATAATTTCAAATACTATTGCCACATCACTTTCTGACAATGCACCTTTATATCCTGTCAGTGAAGATTTTTTACAAGAGTTTATCAGGCAAGCAAATGATTTTGAAGGAGAACCTGTTCGGACAAAAATTGACTTTCCAAATGAATGGGGTGTTGTCTGTATTGAAAGATTGCCTGAAGGCAGAGAGCTGTGGATGGTACAATCAAAAAGCAGGGAGTGGATTTATTTAGTGATTACTTCCGGACTTGGAACACAAAGAATTCTTGATCTTATTCCTGTCGCCGTAAATCTTGCAGTCCAAAACCAAAATGTGCTTGAAACCGAAGTATGGACTACCCGTCGTGAATCAGATGGAGCTTTTGTTGTTGAAAAATCCTATGAATGGATTAAATCTGTCGTTGATGTTACTAAAACAGAAATTGAAAACGATCCTTCCGCATTTCAAAAATCATATTTTGTTATGGACAAGTATTATATTAATGAAATGAGTAGATTTGAGCATGTGCAACAACAGGATAGTGCCAATTATAATGCAGTAGTTTTTTATTATAATAAAGAAAACAAACCGGAAGAGTGGGATGAGTATATTCCTATTCTACAGTCATATTGTGAAGAAAAAAATATTTACTTTGAAGAAGTCTATTCCGGATACTCTAATATATTAATTCGTGATTACAAAATGAACGAAGTGGCCGAATTTGATATCACTCCTTATATTTCTACCAGCGATGCCGGAATGGTTATGTTTAAAAATGGAATCGAACCAAAAAACGTTAGTTTTGGCAGCAATGAAAGAATGAAAGTTGAAATTAAAAGATATTTCAAGCTTTTAAATCAATAATATCTCTATTTTTGCATACTATTAGTTGAATTTATATATAATATTAATAATAAACATTCTGAGTTATGAAAGAAAACATTGCATTAAGTCTAAATCCCTTAGTCATCTTTTTAAAGAAATCTCCCAAAGAATTTACAAAAGCTGATATAATTAAGTATGTTGAAGAGAATGAAATCAAAATGATTAATTTCAGGTATGTTGCAGGTGACGGAAAATTAAAAAGCCTGAATTTTGTAATCAATAACCGCGACTATCTTGAACAAATCCTATCTGCTGGTGAAAGAGTAGACGGTTCTAATATTTTCCCGGACTTTATTCATGCAGATTCAAGCGACTTATATGTCATCCCTCGTTTTAGCACTGCCTTTATGGATCCATTCAGCGATATTCCTTCTTTATGTTTTCTATGCTCCTATTTCAACAAAGATGGAAAACCCATGCAGAATTCTCCCGAATATATTCTCAAAAAGGCATGTAGTGCTTTTACGAAAGTTACCAATATGACTTTCCAGGCTATGGGTGAATTGGAATATTATGTCATTGGAGATAAAGATGACCTTTATGAAACCCCTGACCAAAAAGGATATCATGAATCTGCTCCTTTTACAAAATTTGAACAATTCCGGACAGAATGTATGCTTAGTATTGCAAAAGCAGGAGGTCAGATTAAATACGGACACTCTGAAGTAGGTAATTTTACTTTAGACAACAAAATCTATGAACAGAATGAAATTGAATTTTTAGTTTGTGATGCTCAAGATGCGGCTGATCAGCTGGTTATTGCAAAATGGATTATCAGAACCATGGCCTATCTGTATGGATTGAATGTTACTTTTGCTCCAAAAATAACTACCGGAAAAGCAGGAAGCGGACTTCATATACATACTAGAATTGTGAACAAGAATGGCGTCAACCAAATGGTTACTAAAGGAAAACTAAATTCGATTGCCAAATCTGCCATTGCCGGATACATGACTTGTGCATCTTCTCTTACTGCTTTTGGGAACACCAATCCAACCTCCTATTTTCGTTTAGTACCTCATCAGGAAGCCCCAACTTCTATTTGCTGGGGAGATAGAAACCGCTCTGTTTTGGTAAGAGTTCCTCTGGGATGGACTCACAAAAATGATATGATTGCCGAAGTTAATCCTCTCGAAAAAGGGAACACAGAAGACCTTACTCAAAAACAAACAGTTGAATTCAGATGTCCGGATGGTTCAGCCGACATTTATCTTTTGATTGCCGGTCTTGCCGTTGCTGCTCGTCATGGGTTCGAAATGGAAAGTGCACTTGACTTTGCAAAATCGACCTACGTTGATGTTAATATTCATAGTCCCGAAAATAAAAGTAAACTTCTGAAACTTGGACAATTACCTGCCAGTTGCTGGGAATCTGCTGACGAATTATCAGCCCACCGTCATATCTTTGAAAAACATGGTGTATTTGATGCTGAAATGATTGATGATATTGTAAAACATCTTAAATCATTTAATGACAAGGATATTAGAAAAGAAGTAGCATTAAATTCAAAAAAATTGTCAGAATTGGTTAATGCCTATTTTCATTGCGGTTAATCATTAAACTTAATTGTTCTATATTTTAAAATTACGATTTTATGGAAATCTTATGGTATATTATTGGAATTGCTTTTGCCGGTGCTGTAGTTTTTTTTACTGCTTTTTTTTCAATTAAATATTTCTTGGAAAATGATCAGAAAAAAAGAATTCTGGAACTTAAATATAATTCTAAATCATTGATTACTCCCATTAGGCTTCAGGCATATGAAAGAATGGCGATGTTTTTAGAAAGAATAGAACCAAACCAGCTTATTCAACGTTTAAATAATCAGGATTTGACTTCTGAGCAGTTTAAGACAATCATGTTAACTTCTATCCGTGCAGAATTTGAGCACAACCTATCTCAACAGATCTATATTTCTTCAGTCGTTTGGGACCTCATTGTTCAGGCAAAAGAAGAGACTATTCAACTTATCAATCTTTGTTCTGGAAAATTGGACGATAAAGCTACAAGTATTGATTTAGCCACTTCCATATTAGAAAAGGTATCTGTTAAATCTCCCGGAAGCCTTGCAATGAAAGCACTTAAAGAAGATATTTCAATTTTATTTTAAACAAAAAAAGAGAGGTCAGTTGACCTCTCTTTTTTTTATGCTAATTTTAAAATTTACTGTAGAGTAAATCTAATAGGAATATTGTAGAAACAACGAACCGGTCTTCCCATTTGTTTTCCGGGTTTCCATTTAGGCATGCTTTTAATAACCCTCATAGCTTCCTGATCACAATCGGGAAAAAGGGAGACCAATACTTTTACATTACTTGGACTTCCGTCTCTCTCAATAACAAATTCAACAAGAACAGTACCCTGAATTAAATTTTCTTTAGCCAAATTGGGGTACTTCAGTTCATTGCTCAAAAATTTATACAAAGCTTCTTCTCCGCCAATAAACTCAGGCATCTCTTCTGCAAAACGGACAGGAGGAGTATCGTCAACTGCTTCCTGAACAATATCAATCGGTGTATATTCTTCAATAGCGGCAGATTCATCAAAATCCTGACTAAAATCCCAGTCTGTAGTAACTTTAATATTGTCTTCCACAATATTGATTACAACTTCTGTCTGTTGTTGTACTTCAGGGGCCGGTGGGGGTGGCGTTTGGTCGGTAGCCAAAACATTCTCATCCATTATATCGACATATTCTTCTTCCTCTACAGTCATGACCTGCGATTTTTCCTGTGTTGCAAAAAGCTCAAACGCAACATAAACTAGGGCAAGAACCAATACAAGTCCTATCAATAGGAACATATTTTTCCTGCTTTCCAAGTCTCCTTTTGGCGATTTTTTGATTATCATATCTAAAGTTTTTAGATGTTAATACTCTATTATTTTAAGAACTGCAAAAATAACAATTTATTACTTACATCCATTTTTTTTGATAAAAAAAAAGTATTAAGAGACAATTTTTATGCACTTAATACTTCTATAATGGAAAAGAAAATTTTTATTCGCCAATTAAAGCTTTATAAGCATCAGCGTCTAACAAATCATTCATTTCCGAAACATCGGTAGGATTAATTTTTATAATCCATCCTTCGCCATAGGGATCTGTATTAACCAATCCGGGATTCCCTTCAAGTGCTTCATTAAACTCAATAATTTCACCACCAATTGGCATAAAAATATCAGATACAGTTTTTACTGCTTCAATTGTTCCAAAAACCTCTTCTTTGTCGAGATTATCTCCAACTGTTGTTACATCAATAAAAACGATATCTCCTAATTGGTCAGCTGCATAAGCAGTAATTCCAATATAAGCGATGTCTCCTTCGATTTTTACCCATTCGTGGTCTTTTGAATACTTTAAATTTGTTGGTACATTCATAGTTTTGATAATTTATACTGTCATTATTTCTTTTTCTTTGGCTTCAGCCATTTTATCTATTTTTGCTATATACTCATCAGTAATTTTCTGGATATCATCTTCCAGTTTTTTAGTTTCATCCTCCGGAAGTCCGGAATCTTTTAATTTTTTAGCAGTTTCATTTGCTGAACGTCTAATATTCCGGATGCTAACTTTATTTTGTTCAGAATCTTGTTTTATTTTTTTGACTAGTTCTTTTCTTCTCTCTTCAGTTGGAGTTGGAACCACAATTCTAATAAATTCCCCGTTATTTTGGGGGGTAAAACCTAAATTGGCAGCTAAAATTGCTTTTTCAATTGCCGAAAGCATATTGCGTTCCCAAGGTTGAATGATAATCTGACGGGCATCCGGCGTATTGATATTAGCAACTTGTTCAATTGGGGTGGGGTTCCCATAATAATCTACTTTTAACCCTTCAAGCATCTGGGGAGATGCTTTGCCGGCATGAACTTTTTGCAACTCTTTATCAAAAAAAGTTATAGTTAGATTCATTGCTTCCTTAGCCTGCTCGAAACATTTTTTTGATTCTTCTGTCATAGTGATATCTATTAAAAAAATTCTAATTACTTTGCTGACTATTGATGTTTTTTTGTCTGGCTATTCTCAGTTTTTCCTCATTTGCCTTATTTTCTTTCAATAATTTATTCAATTCCTTTTCAACAAGCGTTTTGTTCCACCTATAAACTGCCAAATAATGCCCCACTAACAATAACAACCATACAATAGTAAAGAAAATCAAAGCCTTTAATGTTTTGGTACTTGTAGGATTAGATTCTTCACTTTTGATAATAAAAAACCAAATCAACCAAAAAATCAGATTAACCAGGAGATAAATGGCGAGATGAATTTTAAAAGCAGCTCTTCGGGTAGCTTTTTTATAAAGTTTCTTATCAACCATCTCGGAATTATCTGAATTTGGGGAGGTTGAATCCACCTGGCCATTATTTACCAAATCAGAAGTTTCATTTTGAAAATCGGTTATCTTTTCATCCATAATTCACCGTTTAAAATTATTTTTAAAAACCCGAAATCATTTTACAATTGTGCCAATTTTTTCTCCCGAAGAAATTTTCAAAAGATTTCCTTTAACATTGACATTAAAGACACAGATTGGCATATTATTATCACGACAAAGAGTAAAAGCTGTCAAATCCATAATATGAAGCTCTTTATTATAAGCATCCATAAAAGTTAATTCATCAAATTTAACGGCATCAGGATCTTTTTCAGGGTCAGAAGAATAAATTCCATCCACTCTGGTTCCCTTCAATAACACGTCAGCTTTTATTTCAACAGCGCGAAGGGCAGCTCCCGAATCGGTTGTAAAAAAAGGATTTCCTGTTCCGCCGGCAAAAATAACCACATATCCATCTTCCAGATAACGAACAGCATTTTGATAATAGATTTTTTCACCAAATCCTTCAATGGCAAAGGCAGTCATAACTTTCACCTTTACAGCCATTTCTTCTAATACAGCTTCTAAAGCCATAGAATTGATGACCGTTGCCAGCATTCCCATATAATCTCCCTTGCGTCGGTCAAAACCGATGCCGGCTCCTTTTACGCCACGAAAGATATTTCCTCCGCCTATCACAACTCCTACCTGAATGCCAAGGTCAGTAACAGATTTAATTTCACTTGCATAGTGTTTAACGGCTTGATAAACCAATCCATAGTTCTCATCCCCCATTAAGGATTCACCGCTTAATTTTAATAAAATCCGTTTATAGTTCATTGCTCTTATTTGGCGCAAAAATACAAATTATTTTATACGAAAACCAATCTTCCCTGCACATTTTTATAACCCATGTCAATTAAAAGAGATTTATACTCTTCTAGCTGCTCTTCATACTTTGGATTTTCTTTGCCTGTCTTATAATCAATTACCATCACTTCCTCCGGCATTATGACAATCCTGTCCGGTCGTCGTACCGACCCATCTGTTTTTAATATTGAAATTTCATTTAAAACTTCTGCTTCAGTAAAAAAATAAGGTTTGAGGGTTTCATCGGCAATAATTTTTTTCAGGGCACCTTTAACCATTGACCTTTTTTCTTCATCCATGGCTAAGTCCATTTCTTCAATTTCCTGAAAGGTTTGAGGAAATTTAGATAATGAAGATAAAAAATTGTGAACAAAAAGACCGATCTCTTTTTCTTTGGTCGATGGGGAAGAAAATAGCTGATAAGCAAGTTGCTTCGATTCGGGGGTAAAAGACGAAGTGTGCATTCCGGAAATCCCATGTTCCGATTGCATCTTGTCTTTCTTTTTATCTTTCTCTTCACTAATTTTGCAATAGTCTAAATCTCCATATATAATACGGTTATCTTCTTCAAAGTGAAAGAGTGGATTATCCCTGTTTTTGTCACAAAAATCAAATAAATACTTTGAATAATTACCTCTATCTTTTTTCCCGGTAATAATATACATACAATCATGGGGTCTGGTGTGTGCCACATAGAGCACATTCAGATTATCCAAACTTGCAAGTGCTGATTCGTTGTCATACAATTCTTCGAGAGAAGTACCGCACAATTTTTTGGAAATTGATATCGGTACGTATGTCAATCCGGATTCATCAGTTTCATTTTTATACCAAAATAACTTATTGTTTGATTTCTCTTTATATTGATTTATCGGAATAATGACTACAGGATATTCAAGGCCTTTTGCTTTGTGAATTGTAGTAACAGTAACTGCATTATTTTTATTCGGGGAAGTAATAGAAAGCTTTCCCTCCTGCATTCCCCACCAGTTTAAAAATTGAGTCAAATCGCTATTGTTTTTGGAAGTGTATTCAAAAACCACATCCAACAACCCAACAACAAAGAGATCGGATTCCAAAAAATCATATAAAATAATGATTTCTTTTATTAAGGTAAATAATGGAAATGTCAAAAGCCTCTCTTTTTGAATGGTAATATTGAAAAAAAGCAAAAAACGAGCAAAAGAGTCTTCATTTTCTAAATAAGAATATATATCCTCAAGGTTATTGGAGCTATTTTTAAATTTGATTAAATAATTGACAATAAATAGTTTGGACAATTTATCATCTCTATTACTAAGATATTTTAAAGTAGCAATAATGAGATTCACTTTATCCGAGTTGCCCAACAGCAACGTATCAGAAGATATTACCGGAATATTATTTTCTGATAACATCTGTCCCAAGCGGACTCCCCTTTCCCTATCTTTTGTCAAAACAGCAATGTCTTGATAATCATAATCTCTACTTAGAGCATCCCTAACAGCCTCAAGCACCTTTTCTTCTTCATATTTATCAGACTCTCCTGAATTAAATTGAATAGAAACAAAACCTGATTTGGCAGTGGGTTTTATCTCTTGAATTACATCATCATAAAGTCTCTCAGCCATTGGAAAAACAGGAAGTTCCCTATTCGTTATCTGCTTTAGATAAGTAAAAAAATGATTATTAAAATCAACAATATTGTAATTGGAACGATAATTGGTTTGCAAAGAAATCAACTCAAACCTACTATCATCTTTTTCAAGAAAGCCAAACTCATTTTGATAACCTTCAAAAGAAGAGAGTTTGTCCAAAAGAGTGGCATCCCCGTTTCTAAAACGATAAATGGCCTGTTTCACATCTCCAAAAATGACAGTTTTTCCTTCTTCATGATATTGATTGCTTCCGGAAAGCGCATTTTTCAGCAAAGGAAATATATCTCTCCACTGTAAATGAGAAGTGTCCTGAAATTCATCAATTAAAAAATAGGAATAACGGTTCCCCAATTTTTCGTATATATAGGGAGCTTGCTCATCTTTTATCTCATCATAAATTTTAGCATTGGTTTCACTGAGATAGAAAATATTGTCTCTCAACTTAATATCATCCATAATTTTTTTTAAATCAAAAATGAGCATTAATGATTCAATATTTTGAGACAAAATGGATGCATAAATATAACGATCGCGGGCTTCGACAGTTTTATAATACAACTCAACCAATTGTTGGTGTACATCGTCGGGCAATTCGCCTTTATTTTTGGTAAAGGATTCCCGTTCAATTGCTTTTTGCATATAACCCTGAGAAGTAGAATCAGGATTAATAGCCAAATTTAAAAACCATGAATAAGGACCTCTATTTCCCTGATAGAAATCTGATTCCGGAATTGAGCTGCTTTTAATAATATAATCACCTTCAAAAGCCAAATTCACAACATCATTACGGAACTTTGCCGTAATTTTCTTATGAATTTTACATTTTTGGAGGAATTCCTCTTCTTCCAGTTTATTTAATTCTTTCAACGGCAAATAAGAATTTTCATCATATATCGAGAACAACACCTTTCTCAGCTCTTCTTCAATATTACTTCTGCCACTGATATCCATCTTATTTTCCATCAAATACAACACTCTGTCCGTAAGACCGGAATCATGGTATTTTTTGGAATTTCTAGAAATTTTATTCATCAATATATCAATAGTCTGAGTAAAAAAATCATCTAACTGAATTTCGAGATTATAATTGAGATTCAGTTTCAAATCCAGTGCAAACGACCTCAGCAAACGTTGAAAAAAACTATCAATAGTACTAATCGAAAAATTCGGATAATCATATAAAATCAACTGAAGGAGTTCCTTAGATTTTTGACGAAAAAAGTCTTCATTTTGTCCGTGGGCCAGTCGGAGATTTTTAGAAATTAACTTCAAAATAGCTTTATCAGATGCTTGTAAGTTATTATAGTCAGTTTCAAAAATAAAATTTTGTAACGTGCTGATAATGCGTTGCTTCATTTGTGCCGTAGCATTATTGGTAAAGGTAACAGCCAAAATATTACGATACTTATGCGGATTTGAAAAGCAAAGCGACAAATATTCAGCAACCAGATTGGTTGTTTTTCCTGACCCGGCAGAGGCTTTATAGGTTTTAAACATTCCTTGCACTATTAAGTTAAATGCAAAAATAGAGAAAAAAATTCACTCTTTTAAATTTACATTTTTAGTGAATAAAGTAAAGACCAATCCTTTTAGTAAGAACCGGTCTTTGGGAATTATTTTGACTATTGTAAATAGTTGGTTATGTATTCTACTTACTTGTCTTAAAAAGAGTACACACTCTCATACTTACTCATTAATAGGAGCTCCAGCCTCCGTCAACTACGAGAACTTGCGCATTTACGAAACTGGAATCATCGGAAGCGAGAAACAGAGCAGCAGTAGCTATTTCTGAAGATTCTCCGAATCTGGGATTAAGAGCCATTCCCGTCATAATTCTTTCGTTTACAAGAGAAGTGATTTTACTAAAGTCAATAGTATCGGATATACTTGTATTGACAGCCCCCGGGGCAATGGTATTACAGCGGATTCCTGATTTAGAATAGAGATAGCCGGTATTTTTCGACAATCCTATCAAGGCATGTTTACTTGTAGTATAGGCGGCACCTGCAACACCCCCTTTCAATCCCCCAAGAGAGGCAATATTAATGATGTTTCCACTTCCTTTGGCAAGGAATATTTTTATTGCACTTCGCATTGCCTTAAACGGACCTTCAAGATTTACTTTCATGACCTTTTCCCACATTTGGTTATCTACTTCTGCAACAGGCAGAAAATTATCCATTATGCCGGCATTATTGACTAAAATATCCAATGTTCCATATTTTTCAACTGCAACATTAATCATATTGTCAATTTCATCTTCTTTAGCCATATCTGCAACGAGGGTTGTTACTTCGCCCCCTGAATCACTGATTTCTTTTTTCAGTAAATCAAGTCTAGCGGGGTCAATATCTGTGGCTACCACCTTGCTTCCTTCCGAAGCAAACAGGATGGCGATGGCTTTTCCCATGCCAGCTCCTGCTCCTGTAACGATGGATACTTTATTTTCTAACTTTTTCATTGTATTTATATTTTATATTGTTATTTATCTATAAAACAAATAAATCCGCATATTGTTTGTCTCAATTTCTTCGCTGATTATAATTGGTTTAAGCGAAAAAATTTCCTTGGCAATAATGCGGCAACCAATCCGATTGATTATTTTTCGGATAAGAAATTAATAAAGGAAAGTATTATGGATATTCCTAGGTTTTTTAGTATTTAAAAATACCCAACACAGGATAATGATCTGAAATGTATGGAACTCCGTAATTCCCATTCAGGATCCTGAATTCTACCGGAACAGGCTTGGTAAACCAAATATGATCGATGACCATAGGTGGCTCATCTGTTTTTCCGAAATTGTTAAAGGTGAAACTTTTATCGGTTACAGGGGCAACATCACGTGCCAATTTGAAATATTTTTTCAGCGGCAAAAAAATCGAATCCTCACTAACGGTATTAAAATCCCCCGTAATAAAAATATTATTTTCAAAGCAGTAGGCCAGTTCTTCAATTTTTTTGAGCAGTAGTAGCGCCGACTCTTTCCGGGCTCTAATGCCGGCATGGTCGAAATGGGTGTTGAAAAGGTAAAATTCATTATCCAGCAGCGTATCTTCCAAATGAACCCAAGTGACAATTCTTTTGCAGGCTGCATCCCATCCAACAGCAGGAACATCGGGCGTTTCGCTGAGCCAGAAGTTTCCCGAATCCACAATAGCAAAACGCTTTTTTAGAAAATAGACGGCTGCAAATTCACCCTTTTTATTGCCGTCATCTCTTCCCACACCCACACGCAGGTATTGGCTGCAATTAGTGTCAAGATATTGCACCTGATCATAAAGAGCTTCCTGGAAGCCTATCACATCAGGAGTTGCTAAATTTATCATTTTTACAATAGCTTCTTTTCGATAACTCCAGTGATTGAGACTGTCATGACCATCACTGTACCTCAAATTGAACGACAGGATGGAAAGCTCACCTTCCCCTTGTGAAAAAAGTGTCACGGCAAATGAGAAAAGTAAAAATGATAAAATAATCTTTTTCATAAAAATCATGATAAAAACGGACAAACATACAAAAAAAATTGATTGTTATATTTGCATAGCATGCATTCTCTACCTCATCTTATTTTCCTTTTTGTATCTTTGTTTTTAATAATTCTTCTCCATTATGAAAAAAGCATTCGTTCTCTTTCTCCTTTCAGTGGTAATCTTCGGAAATTCATTTTCTCAAAAAGAAAGAGACATTATTATTCCTGAATATCTCAAAAGGGGAGATACTATCGGACTGGTGGCACCATCCTACAAGCAGAATATCAATGAGATTGAATTTGCCTTGAAATGGCTGGATAGCCTTGGCTTTAAAGTTTTGATCGGGAATTGTATGGATACTAAAAAAAGCAGCCTATATGCAGGGACCGATGAGGAACGACTGGCTGACTTTCAGTCGATGCTTGACAATCCGTCTGTCAAGGCTATTATGGCAACCCGTGGCGGTTATGGTGCTCTTAAGCTGATAGATCGTCTCGACTTTACACTTTTTAATCAACATCCAAAATGGCTTTGCGGATTCAGTGACATTACCTGTTTTCACTCACACCTGAACAAAATTTACAGAACTGCCTCTATCCATTCGGTAATGCCGTTCATCATCACTCCCGAAAATTGCCACAACGAAGCTGCTCAATCGCTGATTAGGGCTTTGACAGGAGAGCCTCTCCAATATGACGTCTCTCCCAATTCCTATAATCGTAAAGGTCATGCTGAAGGCGAACTTATCGGCGGAAACTTATCGCTGTTGGTCTCCCTAACCGGATCAGTATCTGAAATGGAGTTTGACGGGAAAATATTAGTTATTGAAGATTGCGACGAATACTATTATCATATTGACCGTATGCTGACTGAATTGCGGCGTGCCGGCAAGTTGGAACATCTGGCAGGTTTGATAGTAGGCGAATTTGTGAGATTGAAAGAAATTCAGACCGATGGTGTGGCGATGGGAAAGAAAATTGAAGAAATTGTACTTGAAAATTGCCGGGACTATCACTACCCTATTTTGTTCAATGCCCCTGTCGGACATGTGCGGAATAATTACGCTTTACGTTTAGGCTGTTTCTGTCAAATGGAAGTGGGAGAAAATTGCGTTATTCGATTTGAAAACAATTGTTCTTTAAATAAATAGAATTCTATTTTTCTTACAGCGCAATTTCTAAATTAACACGAACCAACCCCTCAATTTTGCCTGATTTGGGAATTTCCAATTGACAATTTGGAGCAATTTTAACATATTTAATGGGGCTATACTGAAAGCCCAAAAATGCAATTTGTCCATCCTTTGCAAGATTCCAATCATTATTAGAAAAGAGATAATCCCAGCGACCGAAAAGTTCAAAGTTCTTAGGCAGTTTTACTCTGAAATAGAGGGAACTTCCATATTGATGTTTGGCATTGACAAAATTTGCATTAAAAAGGTCGTTCCATTCTGCACCGACAGAGAAATAATCGTTTTTTAATCCTAAAAACAGAGAGAGGTTTTCCTGTGCTTTTCCTAACGTATCCACATCCTGATGGTCAGCCCTGTCGTAATAAACTCTGAAAGTCAATAATTTACAGGGATTAAGAGTAATACCAGCTCCGTATCTGAATTTATTATCTGCTTGCAATTTCTTATATCCTTCACCATTAATAAAGGTAACATCGGCAGATACCCAATTGGCAAATTTATATTTTGCCACAATTCCCAAATCCGCAGTATATCCGAATTTATATTCATCCTGAAACGATTTCATGACATATCGATAACCGAAAAACTTCTCTTGCAAACCAACTTGTTCCAAGCCGACCAAGCCTGCATTCAACGTAAAATTTCCAGGAGTCCAACTAATCATAGCATTTTTTACATAGGCAATTCTTTCCAGGTCAGATCCTGACAACTTAGGGTTTCCAATGTCAAGAACCACTTTTGCAGACCAGTCCGATGAAATATTAAACTGATAGCCAAAATAAGATCTTTCCAGTTCAAAACCGGTATTTCCCATAGCATTTGCAAATCCATAATGAAAATTTGTATATAGTAACACAATAGGTTTCCCTGAAAATTTAAATGCCTCTTTTTTCAAACTATCACCCGGATGTTTATCATTAGAAGGGGTTTCCTGACTAAATAAATTCAGGCATAATAAAAGGAACAATGCAATAGCGAGATTTTTTTTCATTTTAAATACATATTAATATTCATAATAATTACAAACTCAATTTCTTTTTACAATGCAAAAATGATGGATCAAAATTACCATAATTTTAAATTTATATTACGATGTGGTTTTTTTTTCAATCAAATTTGGGGTTGTTAAATTAATAGATTTGTAATAACTTTGAAACGAAATAGAAATAGATTAAGGTTTTTTTTGTATTCGAAAAAAAGAACAATAAATATCAATAAAAAAATGAAAACAATGAAAAAATTAATGATTATTCTAAGTATTGTCGCAGTTGTGCTATCAAGTTGCAACAGCTCCGGCAAAAAGAAAATTGACCTTTCAGGTGCAGGAGCCACTTTTCCACAACCCTATTATAATCTAGCTTTTAAATCATTTCAGCAAAAATCCGGCACTGCCATTTCTTATGGGGCAATCGGTAGTGGCGGTGGTATCAGAAGTTTAAAGGATGGAATTGTAGATTTTGCAGGCAGTGATGCTTATCTTTCAGATGATGAAGCTGCGGAGATGAAAGCCGTCATTCATATTCCAAGCTGTTTGGGGGCAGTAGTACTTTCATATAACCTCCCCGGCATTGACAAACTGAATTTAACCGGACCTATTGTAGCATCAATTTTTATGGGAAAAATAACCAAATGGAATGACCCTCAAATTAAGGCTATCAATGAAGGGATTTCTTTACCGGATAAATCTATAACAGCCGTTTATCGTTCGGACGGCAGTGGGACAACTTATGTTTTCAGTGACTATATGACAAAAATCAGTCCTGAATGGAAAGAGCAGATCGGCACCGGAAAGTCTCTGAATTTCCCTATTGGCATTGCCTCCAAGGGTAATCCAGGTGTAGCAGGAACAATCAGTCAAACAGAAGGATCCATCGGTTATATTGGTTCTGAATATGCTTTTGCTTTAAAAACTACTATTGCCAATCTTCAAAATCCTGCCGGAGAATTCATCACTCCTTCTGCTGCTTCTATTTCTGCAGCTGCTCAGGGAGATATTCCCGAAGACACCCGTGCCATGATTACCAACTCCACTGCTCCGGGTGCATATCCCATCAGTTGCTTTACCTGGCTTTTAGTCTATCAGGAACAAAATAACTCTAAGCGAACTATTGAGCAGGCTCAGGCAACTGTTGACCTTATGAAATATATGATTGGAGATGAAGCACAAAGCCTTACTACTCAAATTCATTATGCCCCTCTTCCGCAGGAAGTGAAAGAGAAAGCGGCCAAGGCAATTGCCAAAATAACTTATAACGGAAATCCACTTAAATAAAAATGATGTCAGACAAACTTTTTAAAATATTACTCAGTAGTTCAGCTATCATCATACTACTGATTAGTGGCGGAATGGTTTACTCATTAACGAGTGGCTCCATTCCGGCTTTTAAAGAGTTTGGTTTTTTTAATTTCATCTTTTCTCCTGAATGGAATGCCACCCCGGGGAGGGAAGAATACGGGGCTCTCACTTTTATTGTCGGTACTATCATGACTTCGTTGCTGGCTCTCCTCTTCTGTATTCCGTTTTCCCTTCCGGTTGCCATTTTTATAGGAGAATATTTTAAAGGCAAGCGAATAGCATCCATATTAGGAACTATTGTTGACCTATTGGCCGGTATTCCCTCAATTGTTTATGGTTTATGGGGGTTTTACGTATTAAGACCTCTTATTGTATCACTGGGGCTTTCGGAACAAGGCTTTGGCATACTGACAGCCTCTCTGGTTTTAGCCATCATGATTATTCCGTATGCTGCTTCTTTGAGTTCGGAGTTTATCAGGTTGGTTCCGGGAGAACTTAAAGAAGGGGCTTACAGTCTGGGAGCAACCCGTGCGGAAGTTATACAGAATATTATCTTTCCTGTGGCAGGTCCCGGAATATTTTCTGCCTATATGCTGGCCTTAGGTCGTGCGTTTGGGGAAACTATGGCAGTAACCATGTTAATTGGAAATGCCAATATTATTCCGACTTCACTAGCAGATACCGGCAATACCATGGCCAGCATCATTGCCAATCAGTTCGGGGAGGCCGGCGGGTTGAAATTATCATCCCTGATTGCCATCGGATTGCTACTTTTCATCATAACGGCCATTATAAACTATATCGGGAAGTTAATCATTAAAAGAAGAAATCAATGAAAACTTCACGGTATCGTAATTTAAAAAACAAAGCACTATATATTGGAGTCATTATCCTTTCAGGGCTGACAGCAGTACCTCTAATTGCAATTCTTGTAAAAGTAATTTTGAAAGGTTGGAGACAGATAAATTTCGACTTTTTTACTCAAAACACACCCACCACTCTAGATGCCATCTATGCCATCAATGCCGGAGAGATTATTCCGGGAGGCATTGCGAACGGTATTATCGGCATGCTGTTGATGGTATTGATGGCCAGTGCTATAGCAATTCCTTTCGGAATTATATGCGGAATCTATCTTGCTGAAAATTCAAAATCCCACTTGGCATCGATTGTACGTTTTCTGACAGATCTTCTTCAGGGGGTTCCCTCTATTGTTGTCGGGATCATCGTTTATATATGGGTAATAATTCCAATGAAGAGCTATTCTGCAATTGCCGGGGGTGTTGCCTTATCGATAATCATGTTACCCCTCATTGTGCGCTCTACCGAAGAGACTCTAAAGATGTTGCCCACTACTCTAAAAGAGGCCGGATTATCTCTTGGGGCATCTTATAGTTCAGTAGTTTTCAGGGTAATACTTCCATCAGCGTTTGGAGGAATATTCACCGGAATATTATTGGCAGTATCCCGCGTTATTGGGGAAACTGCCCCACTGATGCTCACGGCTCTCGGAAGCAGTGCCGTGCAATGGGATGTCACCAAGCCTGCTTCATCAGTTTCGCTCCTTATTTGGGAGTTTTACAATGATCCCAACCTCCAGAATATGATCTGGAGTGCTTCCCTGTTTTTATTGATGTTTATTTTAATTTTGAATATATTTGCTAAACGAATTTCTAATAAATGGAGAATTTAATTAAGGATGCCATTTTAAGGCTTAAAAATGTTTCTATTTCATACACTCCGGGAAAAAATGCCGTAGATAATGTCACAGCTGACATACAAATAAATAGCATTACCTCCATCATGGGGCCTTCCGGTTGCGGGAAAACCACTCTACTGCGCGCTATCAACCGGATGCATGAGTTGTATCCGGGAATTGTGACAACGGGAGAAATTTTACTTGCCGGAAAAGATATCCTCAAAATGGACCCAACTGAGGTGAGGCGCATGGCAGGAATGGTTTTCCAACGCCCTAATCCATTCCCCACCATGAGCATTTATGATAATGTAATATCGGGATATACCTTAAACGGAATTAGAAAAAACAATAACGAAAAAGATGAGATTGTGGAAACCAGTCTCAGGAATGTCAATCTGTGGGATGAAGTAAAAGACTCCTTAACCAAAAAAGGCACTTTTCTATCCGGTGGGCAACAGCAACGCCTTTGTATTGCCAGAGCACTGGCACTAAAACCTGACATTCTCCTTATGGATGAACCCACATCAGCTCTTGACCCTATCACAACAACCTACATTGAGGATTTACTCGTAGAACTAAAAAATAATGTTACCATCCTCATCGTTACACACAACATGTCACAATCTGCCCGAATTTCCGATTTTTCTATGTTTATGTATTTGGGCGAGTTGGTTGAATATGACAAAACACAAAAAATGTTTACCAATCCCTCGGATAAAAGAACTGAGGCATACCTCACGGGAAGAATTGGTTAATTTAAAACAATAGATATGAATACAATAAGAGAAGATTATTTGCTCAGGTTGATAGATGAATTTAAAAATATGTCTGATTTGGTTATTCTGCAAATTGACCTTGTTAAACAGTTGTTCATAGATAAAATTACGCCTGAAAAATTGGAGAAAATAAAAGCCAATGAATTGGAATTAGATCGTTTTGAAATCACACTCCGATCCGAGATCATTAACAGTCTTGTTTTACAAGCTCCACGCGCAACCGACTTGCGCCGCATTATTTCTTATATGGATATGATAACCGATTTGGAAAGAATTGGGGATTTACTATACAGTGTGAGTAAAAAAATATCAAAGATTAACAGAGAAGAAAGGGTTTACTCTCATTTGCGGAGCGATATAGTTAAACTCTATGTGTTGGCAACCTCAATGGTCAAAAATGCGATTGCTTCTTTTATTTATGAAAACAGCGAAATGGCAAGAAAAGTTATTGATTCAGATGATGAAGTTGACAATTTAAACTGGGAAATACAGCGAAAATTATTTTCTCTAAATGAGTGCGAAAAATCGTCTGCTTTTATTGAGGAAATATTAAGTCTGGGACGTATAATCTACAACATAGAACGCATAGGTGACAGCTCTACCAACATTTGCGAAGCTGTTATCTTTCTCACTGAAGGCATAGATATCAAGCATACCCATTAATAATCTTTTTCAAATTTTGCATCTATAAGATTTGGTTTTGAGCATAGGTTGCAAGTTCGGAGTCGGATTGATATGAAATATTCTATTATTTCAAAGTACAATTTGGACAAACCTGCCTTATAAAAGAATATAGAAAATTCTCAACAAAAATAGTATTTGGTTGTTGTACATAAAATGTGTAATATTGCATTTGTAAAATCAATATAAAATAAGAATAAGATGAAAAAGTCATTGTTTTTTTTCGTTTTGATAAGTTCAATAATCCTTTTTAATGCTTGTGATAGCAAAAAAGGCGGGAAATTTAAAGTAACCAACTTCTCCGGAGGAAAAGCGGGGGAAGTGGTTTTGATTATGGATGACAATACATGGAGTGATAGTGACAAAATAAAAGTAAAAGAAATATTAATGCAGCCCCAGCCTGCCATCAATCAGATAGAACCCATGTTTGAACTATTGGAAATTAACAATAAAGAATTCACTCACAATTTTCAAAGGCACCGCAATATAGTACGTTTTGAAGTCAATAAAGACTTCAATCTGAATCAAATTTCATATTCTCACAATGTTTGGGCATCTCCTCAAGAATATGTCTATATTAAGGGTAATAATCCTGATTCTTGTCTTTCATTATTTTTGAATAATCAGGATAAGATTATTCAAATGCTATATCAAAATGATTTGAAAAGAATACAGGTTTTTTATGCTAAAGACATTGAAAAAAATATTGAAACTAAAATCAAAACAAAATTTGGAATTCTGCTGTCAGTACCTCAGCAATATATTGTAGCCAAAGAAGAAAGTGATTTTCTGTGGTTACGTTTCAGGACTGCCAGAAATGACAGATTCATTATGATATACAAAACTCCCTATAAAGAGATGACCGGAGCAAATTTGATTGCTGCCCGTGATACCATGACCAAGAAATATATTCCGGGTGCCATAAAAGGGGCTTATCCAATAGTAACTCAGAAATTCGGATTTCCTCTTGTCAGCGACTTACAAATTGGATCAAGGAAGGGGGTAGAAATGCGCGGATTGTGGGAATCTGTTCGTGATAAGATGGGAGGTCCATTCTATAGTTTTTCTTTTATAGACCAATCAGGTCAGAATATTATTACAGTTGATGGCTTTGTATATGCTCCCGAAGAAAACAAGCGAGATTATCTCCGGGAAGTTGAAGCCATTGTAAAATCTATCAAATAGCTATTTTTTTCAGGAACATTTATTTTTTATTTGCGTCTTAAAAACTGTGAATACTCAAGAAGATGACAAAATACTCGTAGAGGGTTGTTTAAAAAATCAAAGAGACAGCCAAAAAAAATTATACGAAAAATATGCACCTATTATGTTGGGTATTTGCATGAGGTATGTAAATTGTAAAGATGAGGCAGAAGATATCATGGTAGAGGGTTTTATGAAAGTTTTCCTCAGCCTTGATTCTTATAAAGAGGAAAGTTCTTTGTATTACTGGATAAAAAAAGTGATGGTAAATAATGCGATTTCTTATTACAGAAAAAATGCGAAGCATTATCAATCTGTTTCTATTGATGAGGTAAACAGCAATGAAGTTGAGGATACATTCAATGATATGGAAACCAATATCAATCAGAAAGAACTGTTTGGTATCATTCAGGAAATGCCGGAATTTTTGCGTATTGTAATGAATTTAAGGGCATTTGACGGATATTCATATAACCAGATTGCAGAAATCTTAGATATTTCAGAAGTCACTTGCCGAACGCGGTTTTGCAAAGCCAAGCAGTGGTTAGAAGAGCGTTTGGGATCCGGGTCAAAGAAAAAAATAAAATGAGCTAACGATGAAGATGCATAATTTAAGAGATTTAGTGGAGAATGCAAAAGAGATGCCTACCGGGCGTTGCTGGGAAAGTATTGAACAGCAATTATCTGTTATGATGCCTTCTTCACCTGCTTCACAGGGAGCTGCATCAGGGCAACAGATAGCCTCGGGAATCAAGAGTTCGATCATGCAGAAATCAGCAGCCTTTTGGGTAAAGGCAGCTGCTGTTACCGTTTCTTCAATTGCCGTTACTACCGTTGCCGTTGTTACCCTAATCAATGTTTCCAAAAACCAATCGACTTCAACTGTCACAACACAACCTATCCCCTCAGACGAAATTACGGTAGTTGCTGAAAATGACTCTCTCGTGACTATTCCTGAAGATAAGTCGGTTATTAACTCTTTATCCGATAATAAAATTACCCCAAATAATAAATCTGCCATAGTTGAGAGCACTCCGATAACTATTCAGAACAATCAGAGCACCAATCAAATCACCAAAATTGGGAATATATCTTCAAACAATCAGTCTCCGGTTAAGCCAATTTTAGCGCCAAATTCGCCCACAGCTTCCCTAACAAATTCCTCTGTTAAACCGGCTCTAACCTCACAGCCAACAATGCCTCAAAATCTCAGAGAGGATCCTGTCATTCAAAACATGGATCAGGATGAACAGTTAGAGATTTCAAATCCCATAATTATAGAAATTCCGAATGTTATTACCCCAAACGGAGATGGTTATAATGAAAAATTTGTCATTTCGGGAATCGAACAGTGTGACAAGTCAAGATTAATTATTCGAAATAAGAATGGAAAAATATTATATCAGACACAAGGATATGAGAATGATTGGGGGGCAGACGGATTAGAAGCCGGCATTTATTATTACCAATTCTTTTACACCATTCACAATATTGAGGAAATTCGCTCCGGAACCCTTACTGTAATAAAATAGTTGTGATTATTAAAATTTCCCGTACTTTTGCTCATCTTTTATATTGAAAGTATGGGTAGGTTTATTGTTAAGAGAATTTTGTATGGTTTACTACTAATGCTTGGAGTAATTACCCTTGTTTTCTTTCTTTTTACTGTTTTGCCATCAGATCCTGAACGCATGATGATGGGACAAAGAAGCGACTTAGAAACTGAAGAGGCTATTAGAAAGGAGATGGGATTGGATTTACCTGTTGGAATTCAATATCTTGCATACTTAAACGATCTTTCTTTCATTTCATGGCACAATACTCAAGATAATAACTCATTTTGGTATTTAGATGATAAAGACTACCACTACATAAAGATTTTTTCAACGGATGAATCCTCGATAGTTTTAAAAAAGCCCTTTTTAAGGAGGTCCTATCAAACCAAACGGCAAGTTACAGAAATCATTGCCGAAGCCTTTCCCAAAACGGCCTTGTTGGCAATAGTTTCCATTTTTTTTGCCATAATTGTTGGAATTTTTGTGGGCATACTGAGTGCCATTTACAAAGGCAAATGGTTTGACAAAGTGGCACTTTTCTTCTCTGTCTTAGGAATGTCTCTTCCTTCCTTTTTTGCAGCAATTTTGTTTGCATGGGTATTCGCATTTCTGTTAGCCGATTATACCGGACTCAGCATGTTTGGAAGTCTTTATTCAGTAGATAATTTTGGGAACGGTCAATATTTAGATTTCAAAAATCTTATCCTTCCGGCAATCACTTTAGGAATCAGGCCACTGGCATTAGTAGTTGAATTAACTAAGAATTCGTTATTGGATGTTTTATCGCAAGATTATATCAGAACAGCAAAAGCAAAAGGACTTTCTTATAAAACCATTTTAATAAAACATGCTTTAAAAAATGCTCTTAATCCCGTAGTGACTGCTATTTCAGGTTGGTTAGCTGCTTTGTTAGCCGGTGCAGTGTTTGTTGAATACATTTTCGACTGGAAAGGAATGGGGGTAGTCATTGTAGAGGCTCTGAATTTCTATGATTTCCCGGTGGTGATGGGTTCACTGCTTTATGTTTCCATTATATTAGTGATCATCAACATTTTATGTGATATCATTTATGGGTGGCTTGATCCGAGAGTAAAAATGGGATAAAATATTTAATGTAATATTTAGGATGAAAGATATACGATATATTTCAAATGATGAAATAATGCTTTTTTTAGAAAAATGTGGAGAAAAAGCATTTCGTGCAAAGCAAATCAGAGAGTGGTTGTGGAAGAAAGACATTCAAAGTTTTGACGAGATGCTCAATCTGTCTCTTTCTTTGCGAGAATCTTTGAAAAGTAATTTTGAATTTAAAACAACTCTTATTGAGAAGGAGGAAAAGAGTATTGATAAAACTGTCAAATTTGTTTTTAAGTTGTTTGATGGGAATAAAATTGAAGGGGTTTTGATTCCATCGGATAAAAGGGTAACTGCATGCATTTCCTCTCAAGTTGGCTGTCCTCTGGGGTGCCGGTTTTGTGCAACAGGAAGCATGGGGTTTACCCGTCATTTGCACTTTTCAGAAATCATCGACCAATATTCTTTAATGAACAAGAAAGCTCTTGAATATTATAGTCATGACATTTCCAATATTGTTTATATGGGTATGGGAGAGCCGCTAATAAATTATGATAATGTGAAAAAATCCATTGATATTTTGACTTCTAGTGAAGGCAAAGGGCTCTCTCCCACCCGAATCACCTTGTCAACAGTAGGAATTGTCCAAGGAATTCGCAGACTTGCCGATGAGGGTTTTAAATGTGGACTTGCCATTTCCCTTCACAGTGCAGACGAAGAAAAAAGAAAAAAAATAATGCCTGTCACCACATCAAATACTTTACTTGAGCTTCAGGATGCCCTAAGGTATTATGTCGAAAAAACAAAAAGCAGATTTACCATAGAATATCTTCTTCTTGATAAAATCAATGACAGTCAATATGATGCAGAGAAACTGGCTCAGTTTTGCAGAGCTTTTCCCGTTAAAATAAATATTATAGAATATAACACAACGGATTCTGAATTTGTGGGGAGTCATCCTGAAAAAAGGGAGATTTTTGTGAATTATCTTGAATCTAAAAATCTGATTGTCAATATAAGACATAGCAGAGGGCAAGATATTTCTGCAGCATGTGGACAATTATTGCGAAAGTAAATAAAAAAAATTTATTGTTGTCCGGTAAAAAATAAAAACCGTCAAAAGGAACTCCAAAGCACCTGATAATCAAGCATCCGATTTTGTTTTTCAAAAAGTAAGCCCCCCTAATCAAAAAGAGTTAGCTCCGGCGGAGAT
>JAEWNB010000143.1 GCA_023392945.1 Bacteroidota bacterium | reverse complement strand
TCATAAGAAGGAGAGAATAGGAAGCAATGTTGAAAGGTACTCCTAAAAACAGATCGGCACTCCTTTGGTATAACTGACAAGAAAGCTCCCCGTTATTGACATAGAACTGAAAAAGAACATGACATGGAGGCAAGGCCATTTTAGGCACATCTCCGACATTCCATGCACAAATGAGCATTCTCCGTGAGTCGGGATTATTTTTAATCATTTCTATGAGCTCCGAAATCTGATCTACAGATTCTCCGTTGGCAGTTTCCCAAGAACGCCATTGTTTTCCGTAAACAGGACCTAAGTCACCGTTTTCATTGGCCCATTCGTCCCAAATGGTTACTCCGTTTTCTTTAAGATATCCAATATTAGTCTCTCCCCGCAGAAACCAAAGAAGTTCATATATGATAGATCTGAGATGAAGTTTTTTAGTAGTTAGAAGAGGGAAACCCTCTTGTAAATCGAAGCGCATCTGATAACCGAAAACACTATAAGTGCCCGTTCCTGTGCGGTCAGCTTTAAACGTGCCATTATCTAAAATATGCTGTAATAGGTCAAGGTATTGTTTCATAGATCCCAAATTAGGTTTGCAAAAATAATCATTTCCTATTAATGATAACTCAATAAAGAGCATTAAAACTTATCAACCTGATAACCCTATCAACCACAAATTTGATTATTTTTGCATCCTGAATTTTTATTTTAAAATCATATAATTTTATATTTATCATGGAATTAATTAATCAAATCAAAGAAAATGCTAAAAAGGTAAACAAAAAAATTGTTTTGCCGGAAGGAGAAGAAGAAAGAACGCTAAAAGCAGCTGACATAATCTTAAATGAAGGTTATGCAGAATTGGTCCTTTTGGGTAATAAAGGAAAAATTGAGGAAAAAGCAACTGAATGGGGGCTCAAGAATGTCCACAAAGCTACCATTATCGATCCCCAAAATAATCCCAGAAAGAATTTCTATGCAGAAATGCTTTTTGAAATCAGAAAGAAAAAAGGAATGACCATGGAAGAAGCTATGAGACTTGTGGAAGATCCTCTTTATTTGGGAATTTTATTAATCAAAAACAAAGAAGTGGATGGCGAAGTTTCAGGAGCAGAACATGCCACGGGTGATGTGCTCAGACCTGCATTTCAGATTGTTAAGACTTTACCCGGAATTTCTGTTGTTTCCGGAGCTTTTATCATGATTATGAAAGATAAACAATGGGGTGATAATGGCATTATGGTTTTTGCCGACTGTGCTGCACATCCAAATCCGAATGAAGAAGAATTGGCTCAGATTGCGGTTGCTTCAGCTCATACTGCCAAAGCAATTGCCGGACTGGACCCAAGAGTTGCCATGCTGAGTTTTTCAACCAAAGGTTCTGCAAAACACGAAATGGTTGACAAGGTGGTAAATGCCACACGTATTGCACACGAAATGGCCCCTGATCTTAAGATTGACGGCGAACTGCAGGCAGATGCTGCTATTGTTCCCAAAGTGGGGGCTAGCAAGGCTCCAGGGAGTCCTATCGCAGGTAAAGCCAATGTGTTGGTATTCCCAACACTGGAAGTAGGAAATATTGCATACAAACTTGTTCAACGTCTTGCAGGTGCCGAAGCTATTGGCCCTATTATGCAAGGAATGGCAGCTCCTATAAATGATCTTTCTCGCGGTTGTTCTGTTGATGACATTGTCAATCTTGTTGCCATTACTGCAAATCAGGCTGCCGGGAAATAAAATGTTCTAATTCTCTTTGAAAGGAGGCTTTTGTTATAATTAAATGAAAAAGATTTTTCTGCTGGTACTTCTGGGGATAATTATATGTTCCACAAATTACACATTTGCGCAAGAGGAAGATGTACCGCTTCCTAAAAGCCTTCAAAAATACCAAGACAGAAATGGGAAGAAAAAATTGAACCTAACTGCCGGCGGCTCATTTGAAGCACAATTCGGAAGCTATACTGCTGTGGGTCTTTCCCCGATTTTGGGGTACTACCCAACGAAATGGCTTTTGGTGGGAATTGGTGGTACTTATATGTTTTCTTTTGTTGCCCCTCTTAAATACTCATCCCATGCTTTTGGAGCTTCACTATTTGTAGAAGGATTGATTTGGGAACAGCGAATTATTGCCCATATTAGTTATGAATATCTCAATTTTGAAGATGCTGAATATGATCCAATTACATTGCAAATTACGAAAAGAATAAGAAAAAACGACCATTCCTTGTTAATTGGACCGGGATATCGACAGCCTATCAATGATAATATAAATATCTATCTACTTTGTCTCTTCAATATCTTCCAAACCAGTGAATCATTTTATTCCAACCCTACTTTTAGGATTGGAATTACTTTTGACTTTTAATTATATCTAATGTCCGGATTCAAAATCCAGTTTCAACTGGCAAATAAATTACTGCGTGATAAAGAAAGTCACTATGCTCGACCGATTGTCAATCTGTCAATTGCAGGCGTTGCGCTGGGGTTGGTCATAATGATTGCGGCTATTGCCGTTACCAGTGGATACAAAAAGGAAATTAGAGATAAGGTTATTGGAATGGGATCCCATATACGAATCTCCAATTATGACAATAATTACTCTTTTGAATCAGTCCCTTTTGAAAGAAATCAGTTTTTTATTCAAGAGTTACGTGATAATCCGGATATAAAAAATCTGCAGTATTTTTCTACAAAAGTTGGAATAATTAAAACTTCTAATCAAGTGGAAGGAATTGTTTTGAAAGGAATTGACACCTCTTTCTTCTGGGAAGATTTTGAGAAAAATATTATTGCAGGAAAAAAAATTCATCTTCCGGATACTCAAGCGGGAAAAGATATTCTAATCTCTTCAAAGCTATCCAAAAAACTTAACATTAAGGTTGGAGATAAAGTAAGGACTTACTTTGTGCAAGATCCCCCTATGCAAAGAAGTTTTACTGTTTCGGGTATTTTTGAGACCGGACTCCCTGAATTTGACGAAAAATATGCATTGGTGGATTTGCGTCATGTACAAAAACTGAATCAATGGAGCTCCAATATGATTGGAGGTATTGAAATTCTGATTTATGATTATGATAAAATTGATGAAATTGGGGAAAGTGTTAATAATTCTATCGGATATAAACTCAAAGCCGAAACTATCAAACAAATCTATCCCGAAATATTTGAATGGATTGCCCTTTTCGATACTAATGTTATTGTGCTATTGATTATTACATTATTTGTATGTTCCATTACGATGATGTCAACCTTTTTTATTATTGTGTTGGAACAGACCCGGACTATTGGGATTCTTAAAGCAATTGGAATAAAAAATCGGCAAATAATGAATATCTTTATGTTGGTTGCTTCTAAAATACTAGTTAAAGGACTTATCATTGGAGATGCTGTTGCATTAGTCATCTGTTTGATCCAAAAATACTTTCATCTCATTAAGCTTGATGCAGCCACCTATTATGTTGACTATATCCCAATTAATCTTAATTCAGGTCTTCTCATCGCTCTTAATATTGGAGTTTTTCTCATTTGTTTAGCTGTTATCTCCTTGCCGGCTTACTATGTTGCCAAAAAAATATCTCCTGTTAAGGCAATAAGATTTGATTAATCAATAAATCAATACTGATCAAATTAAGATTGGTTGCTTTCAGTTTTTACTATTGCCTTGATTTTATTTCTCAAATAAAAAATAACTTTTTGAAAGCAAGTTATATATGGGAAATTTTAAAGAAAATTTCTCATATTATGGTTAAGATAACAAAATAATGACTATTATTGCACACGGTCTTTTGAAATTTTTAATAATTAATTATTAAAGTTAAGCTGATAAATTAAAATTAAAAAACTGAGAATCAATTACTTAGAAAAAAATGAATAAAAAGAGAGCAATACCAATTTATTACTTGTGTAAAACTAATTTGTCCTGACTTAGTCTCTGCCATGGCGTGTTCCTGTTGGCAGAGACGATAACCCAAGGTGCTTGGCAGGGAAAGGTAGAATCTGTTTCGCGACAAAATACCCTCCCTGCTCCAACGGCACCTTAAGGAGGTGGAAAGAGAAGTTAAATTCCCCTATATTTCAGTTAGCTTGGCTTAATATAACACAACCTCGCTTTTTGTACCTCGCTTAATTTTGCAAAAATACAAAAATTCACAAGCTATAATATTCCGCTTATACTTTTAGTAATTGTGGATAGTTTTAAGTATTAAAAAATAAACTCGACGAAATGAAAAAAAGAAATCTGTTAATCACTCTGATGGCTATTATTGCCATTGCATCAGCTGCCCTGATTTTTAATTCTTGCCAAAAAGAAGAACTTCTGAAAAATCAACTACAAACCAAACCCATCAATTCCCAAATTAGTAATGAAAAGGGGAAAGTTACCATTACTATGAGTTGGGAAGGTTGGGGACTAAAAAAACACGATTGTTTAAAAGGAGCAGGCCTCTGTAGATTCAAAATCTCAATTGAATATGAAGAAACGGAAAAAATTACTGCTTCCACATTCTATGATGATGAGGGAAA
>JAEWNB010000107.1 GCA_023392945.1 Bacteroidota bacterium | reverse complement strand
GCACCATCACCCTTATTAATAATGAAGGGCAAAGTGTTGTTGAGGGAGCTTTTTCCGGGAGTACTTCTTTTTATGACGGGATTAATTATTGGGGAATCAATTATACTGGCGGGACTGGAAACGATGTTACTTTAACCAAAGGCGAAGTACCATCTGTAACCTATTGTCAATCCGATATGGTAGAGGTTCTTGAAACTGGAAGCTGTACAAAAGCGATTGAATATTCGGTTACAGCATCCGGAAGCCCTGCCCCAACCTACAGTTTTTATACTTCAGGAACTACTATTCTTTCCGGATCAGGTACCGGAAGCGGAAGTGTGTTCAACAGGGATACGACATATGTTACTGTTGTAGCCACCAATATTCATAACACCGACACATGCAAATTTAAAATCATTATCAATGATGAAGAAAGTCCTGTTATCATTGCAGGAGCCGATACTTCAAGTGTCACTTCTGCCGATGGCACCGGAAATGGCACTGTTGTGATAAACATCCCGGATGCCTCTTTTTCCGATAATTGTTCCGGAGCTTCTATTTCATGGACAATGAGTGGAGTTACCTCAGATCAGGGAGATGGACAGGTTGGAGCTTATGCATTTCCGGCGGGAAGAACAGTAATCGCCTACACGGTGAAAGATGCCGCTGCTATTCCGAATAGTGCAACTGATACGCTCATTGTAACGGTTGTGGATAATGAGTCTCCTGTTTTTGAAAATTGTCCTGAATATCGTGAATATACAACCACTTGTGATACATTGGATGTTGAGTCACCTGCATTTTCATCAGCACAATTATTGTCTTCGTATGCTGAATTTTCTGGAGCACCCAATAATGGTGTTGCAACTGATAACTGTGCCATCAAGAGAGTATATTACCGAGATGCAATAACCGGATTTTATAGGAAAACAATTACGCGTACCTGGACATTAGTAGACTCTGCCGGCAATAGTAGCAGCTGCAACCAGACAATTCTCCTGAATCCGCCATGTACCGGAGAATCATTTACTTATCAGGAAGAAACTTATGACATGATTTTAGTAGGTACAAGTTGCTGGACTAAGCAAAACATGAAAAATATCTCTTATGCAGCCGGCAGTGCTATTCCGGTTGCCAAAGCGTATTATGCGGCTGATTATCCGGATTCAACTGCAAATATTGCTACTTATGGACGTCTTTACAGTTGGTATTCAGCCGTAAATGTTCCCGAAGGCTCAACAACTGCCCCAACACTGACATCTTATGGTCATATACAAGGCATTTGTCCTGTCGGCTGGTATGTGCCTGAAAATGAACATTACCGGGAAATAATGGCTTATGGTGCCGATGCATTAAAGTCGGAAACGAATTGGCTGAATGGCTTAAATGGGTCAAATTCAACAGGTTTTTCAGGTCTGCCGGCAGGTTATTACAATGCTTCTGCTAATGCCTTCTATTTGTTATTGGGAAATGCCGGTTTTTGGTCAGCTACTTATACTACTTCGGTTGAAGGACCGTGTAATTCACTTGAGCATAATTGTCCCGACTTTTTGTTCACTAACTCCTTAAAAGGAAACGGCTATAGTGTTAGATGTGTGAAAGAATGTGAATGATTCATAATTTTTTTCTGATATAATTTAAGGTTCCTCGAAACGGGAACCTTTTTTTATTCCGATTTATAAAAAGTTATCAATTTTGTAAAACTACTTTTAAAAATATTATTACCTTTGCATGCATTTATAATAACAATGTTGACTTAGATAACTATTTGATATACAAAAATATAAATTCATAATCATGCATAAAATTGAACATCATCCTATTCTGGATATCCCGAAAGCAGAGGAACTGTTTTTTGAGTTTAAAGGCACTAAGGTCAAAGGCTACAAAGGCTATACCATTGCAGCTGCTTTACATCAGGCAGGGTTTCCAATTCACAGTCATAGTCTTCAAGGACGTGAACGTAGTCTTGAATGTGGAATTGGAAAGTGTGGTGCCTGTGAAATGCTTGTCGACGGGAAAATTCGGCGTATTTGTATTACCAAAGTGGATGGGGTAAAGAAAGTGGAGGAAATTAAGCATGATTTTTTACCTGCTCCCTCGCTTCCTGATAAAACAAAGTCGGTTTCTGTATATAAAACCCGTGTGGTTATTATCGGGGCCGGACCCGCTGGCCTTGCCTGTCGCGAAGAACTTAACAGGATGGGAATTCCCAATATAGTGGTGGATAATAATGACAAAATCGGAGGTCAGTTCAATATGCAAACTCATCAGTTTTTCTTTTTTGAAAAGGAAAAACATTTCGGCGGCATGCGGGGTTTTGATATCGCCAAAACGCTTGCAGGTGATGACCATTCCGGTATTTTTCTTAATTCTACTGTCTGGGATCTTCTTGAAGGAAAGCGTGTGGCTGTTAAAAATATTGTGGATGATTCTATCTTTTTTGTAGATGCCGAATATCTCGTGGTTGCAACCGGTGCCGTTCCTTTTATGCCCTCTTTTGAAAATGATGACCTTCCGGGTGTCTATACTGCTGCTGTTGTCCAGAAAATGATGAATGTGGAACATACACTCCTTGGTAAACGGATTTTGTCTATCGGAGCCGGCAATATCGGATATCTTACCTCTTATCAGGCAGTGCAGGCGGGTGCTAAAGTGGTTGCCATTATTGAAGCAATGAACCATGAAGGTGGGTTCCCCGTGCAGGCTAACAGAGTGCGCCGTCTTGGAATTCCGGTTCTGACATCCCATATTCTACTTAAAGCTATTCCTAATAAAGATAATAACGGCATCATCGGAGCTGTAATCGCAGAATGCAAAAATTTCAAACCTATTCCCGAAACAGAGAAAATAATTGATAATATAGATGTTATCAATATCTGTACCGGTCTGATTTCGGATGACCAGCTTCTGGAAAAAGGAAAGAATGTTTTCGGCCTTAATGCCTGGGGTGTAGGAGATGCTGTTCGTGTTGGAGAAGGAACCTGCGCTGTCCTTCGTGGAAAACAGGCTGCTATGGAAATTGCTATGCAAATGGGAAATAGAGTGAATTATGATGATTATTTGGCTATCTCTAAAGATTATATTGATTCCCAACAACATCCTGTCAGAGTGCTCGAAAATGCTGTTAAACCCACTTCCGAAAGAATGGAAAAAAAAGGTTTTGTGGTGACAGATTGTCTTTATGGATTTGCATGCAATCCATGTGCTTTCTCTTGTCCACAAGGGGCTATTTCCAAATCTTCGACTTCAGCTGTTCCGGTGGTTGATTACGATAAGTGTATCGGTTGTATGGAGTGTGTTTCCCGCTGCCCGGGACTCGCAATCTTTGGCTATAATCTTGCTAAAAATTGGCTCTTCCTTCCGTTTGAATATGATGCCGATGAAAATGCTGAAGTATATCTGGTCAACAATCAGGGTGAAAAAGTGGGAGAGGGCATTATTGAAAAGATTCTCACAAAATCTAATAAAACTCATGTAGCTAGAGTGAAAGCTCATGATATTCAGGGAGAGGCTCTTACTGAAGTTACCGGATTTATTATTAAAACCAATTATCCGGAACCTATTCAGGAAAGTGTTGTCACTTATCCTGAGAAAGCTCCCGTTTATATTTGTCATTGCGATGATGTTCAACTGGATACTATTATGAAAGCGTTGGGTGACCGCGTGATGATTACGGTGGATGAATTAAAACATACTACTCGTATCGGCATGGGCCCATGCCGCGGGAAACGCTGTATTCCTAGAGTTAAACAATTACTTCGTGCTAAAGGAATTGAGGTGGTGGGAGATGCTACTCCACGTGGTCCATTGTCAAATCAATTGAATCTTGGAGAACTTTATCCTTCTGATAGAAAACCTACTTTTATCACCCAAGTGAATGGTAAGATTACTAAAAAGATCTATTGCGATGTCTTTGTTGCCGGTGGTGGAATTGCCGGTAGTGCTTTGTTCCGCTATTTTGCTGAAAGTGGTAAGAAAACAGTGATGGTCAATTCCGACCATGGCTCTTCCTGGCGTAATATCGCCGGTGGTCGTCCTGCATTTTCAGTGCCTGAAATTGCTGATATTGCAAATCATAATCTGGAAATTTTTAAAGAACTTCAAAAAGAAACCAATATCGATTATACTCCGATTCGGTATGTCGGCTTTGCTCACGATGAGGCTACTTATAAGGCTCTGGAAGCTTCAAAAGCCTGGTCGGATGCTTATATGGTGGATAAAAAAGATTTTAGAAAAGAGATTTCTCCATTTTTTAATCCCGACTTGAATACCTATCAGGCGGCTTTAATTACCCATCAATGCTGGCATGCTACTCCCGGGTTGGTGCTGAATGCCCTTCGAAATATGGCAATGAGTAAGGGTGGTGTTATGTTCGAGGATTCTCGCCTATTGGAAGTTCAAAAAACTGATAAAGGGTTTATGGTGTTGGTGTTTACCCACGAAAATGAATTTATTGAATTTTATTGTGACCATTTTGTCAATGCATTGGGCTCTGATGCTGCTCATTTTGCCAATCAGTTGGGAATTGAAACAGGACTTTACCCGGTTAAACATCAGGCATTTATTACCCGCAGACTTCCTTTACTCGGAAAAGATGGCGGTGCTTTGGATATGTTAATCGACAGACGTCATTATAAGGGCTTTTCCGCTGTTTACGGACAACAACTTCCCGAAACCGGACAGATTATTGGCTGTGCTTCCCCTGCTTTTGATAATCAGGAAGTGGCTAAAGATTTGAAATTTAATTCGCAGGAATTTTTGGAAATTTGTTCTGAGATTTTTACAGATTGGCTTCCCCAATTAAGTGCTGTCGGTTTCCAGGCTATCTGGGCAGGCTATTATACAGAACCTCGCTATATCGTTGATCCCGATAATGGTTTGTTGGTCGGTATGCGTGGGCATGGTTTTATGCTGGGTCAATATCTCGCTAAAATTTATGTCGATAAATATTTAGGACGAGCAGTCCCAGATTATATGGATCGATTGTCCCTTAAAGGGGATGGTTTGAGTGAAAATGCTTTTAAATAAGAGTATTTACCTGAACAAAGTGTTCCTTTTTCTATGATGAGTGTATGTGGATACGATTATTGATGTATCTGCTATTTGACCAGTATAGTTAATAATACTCTCTTGATTCAATAATTTAAAAATATTATCTGACTAAATTTTATTTTTAGTTATTATATTTTGTATTTCGGATACTGTTTTATGTCAGTTTTCGAATAGGATATAATAAAATGCCAATCAGTTTATTGAAGAAAGAGCGAAACAGCCATTTGGTCTTATTGAATTTATTGCAATCAGTTAGGGTTTCTTCAATAAAGGCTGAAATTAGTCCTGAAATAGTTGCCTCTTTCCCTGAAAGGTTGATTTCATACATGTGGCGGAAACTGCGGTAATCGAAATTGGAGGAGCCTATAGAGAATATTTCATTGTCAATTAGTAATAATTTGGCATGCAGATTTCCCGATTTGTACATCTGAAAATTAATGCCGTGTTTATGTAAATCACCCAAAAATAGATCCCTTAGAAGATCAATGCTTCTGACATCAGAATGTTTGGGAATAATGACGGTGACTTCAACGCCTCTTTTGGCTGCATGAATCAGTCTGGTTCTTAGCGCTTTTCCTGTGATGAAATAGGGCGAAACAATGACAATTGACTTTTTGGCATTTTTTATCAGTTTCAGAAAATAATTCCGCGTCTTTTGATGGATGATGGAAGGAGCTTCTCTGATAATATGCAAATTCTGATGGTGAATGGTCTTGTAATATTTTAAAAGTTTGATTTTCTTTTCTGAAATTTTATAATTATCCAAGAATATTTTTTTGAAAATTTTGGCCATATCCGTTTCGATACGTAAAATACTTTCTCTCCACGACAAACTGTATTTGGAGAAGTTTGCGGAGCCGATATAGGCAATTTTGTCGTCAATAGCTACAATTTTCCGATGATTTCTTTCGTGATTTTTGGTAAAGAAATTAAAAGAAAAGACTAGTTGCTTAAAATAACGAATAGAAATTCCCTTTTTCTCCAGTTTATTAAGCAGAGCAGATTTACGGGTTCCCCAGGAATCTACAATCAATCTGATTTCAATGCCGGCAGCAGCTCTTTCCATTAACAAGTCACCCAATGCATTCCCCACTAAGTCATCATTAAGTCTGAAAGTTTCGATATAAATATAATGAGTGGCATTTTTAATATCATTAAATAATTGCATCAGCCAACTTTTAGGAGAGCTGAAAAGTTGGTATTCAGGGTGCTCTTTATTTATGAAAGTATATTCCATTATATCCATTTTCGAATCAATTATTTTTTCTTTTCAACAGAAAAACCGAATTTTCCAATTCTTTTGCCTAACACATAATATTGTCCGTGAGAATAGGAGAGGAGGTTGCATTTTTCGAGTTGAAGGATTTTACTGTTTTTATCCAGGAGAAATTCACTGGCATTCACAGCAACCACTTCGGCAATAAACATGTCGTGAGATCCTAAAGAGATGATATCTTTGACCTTACACTCAATATTTACCGGGGATTCATAGATTAGAGGAGCTTGGACAATCTTTCCTTTTACAGGAGTGAGATTCATTTCAATAAACTTATTGAATTTCCTGCCTGAGCGAACTCCACACCAATCTGTGGCAAAAGCAAGACGCTCGGTGGCAAGATTGATGATAAATTCACCATTTCGTTTGATGATGTCGTGAGAATGACGTTCGGGACGAACTGAGATATAGCACATGGGAGGATCGGAGCAAATGGTTCCAGTCCACGCCACCGTTATGATATTGTACTCGTCGGGACTATTTCCGCAACTCACCATCACTACCGGCGACGGATTGAGCATATTGCCGGGTTTTAAGTTGATTTTTCCGGGTTTATAGGGCATAATAAAATATTTTAATAGTGAAAATTACTTCCTCCCACAAATTCTCTCAATATAGACCCTCCCGGAATGGACTTCTCGGGAATAGTCTTGAAATAGGAAAGAAATTTGAGAAGTCTCGTAGCTTCGGCATACTCAACTTCTGTCTCAGGAACTTCATTTAATATTGGAACAGCATATAGTTTCAGAACACCTAATTCGCAAATTAGGGAAGTGTTGAACATAACATCGGCATTTTCCTGAAATGGAAAGATATTGCGGGTTTCCCCATCGCGGACACTTTGCCACCTTCGCAGGGTTTCCAGCGCAGAGTAGCCCCGATATCTGTAATCTCTGGTAATTCTTCGGATTAACCGGTTATCGGTGGTTGGAATAGGATTTTGGGCATCAATGGAGATAGAAGTAAGGGCTGATACGAAAATCTTGTATTTGATGGAGTCGTCAATCTGTTCTGTCAATCTGGGATTTAGACAATGAATCCCTTCAATCACTAACAATGCATTGTCCGATATTTTAATCTTCTTTCCTTTCCACTCTTTTTTTCCTAAATTAAAATTGAAAGTAGGTAATTCAACCTCATTTCCCTCCAGCAAAAGTTTAATTGTCTTGTTAAAGAGAGGCAAGTCAATGGCTTCCAGCGATTCGAAATTATAGTTTCCATCGGCATCTTTGGGTGTGTCTTCTCTCTCAACAAAAAAATCATCCACAGAAACCTGAACCGTTTTGTAACCCAATACTCCCAATTGAACAGAAAGGCGCTTGCAAGTAGTAGTTTTTCCGGAACTGGACGGACCGCTGAGAAGAATTAATTTCACATTTTCACGTTTGTCGATTTCATCCGCAATACCGGCAATTAGTTTTTCATGAAAGGCTTCAGAAATTTTGATAAAATCTTCAATTTCATTATTGGAGATTTTTTCATTCAAGTCGCTGACATAAGGAACCCCGATTTTCTGTACCCATTTTTTATGGGTTTGGTAAACAGCAAAAAGCTTGGGTAATTTTCGGGTAGAGGCTATTTGAGTGGGATGTCTTTTCGATGGCAGTTTAAGCAATAGCCCCGATTCGTATAGTTCCAGACTGTAAAGTTTTATGTAACCGGTTGAAGGAATAAGAAATCCATAAAAATAGTTTATATGATTCCCCAATTTGTAGACAGAGGTGAAAATTCGCTTTCTGTCTTTTAGCAGCTCGACTTTTTTTGTTAATCGGTGCTTGGCAAATTCTTCCAATGCATCCGGTGTCAACATTTCTTTCCTTTCAAAAGGAAGGTTTTGTGCTATTAATTCCTGCATACGGCGATTTATGGTGTCAACCACTTCTTGTGTCAGGGG
>JAEWNB010000074.1 GCA_023392945.1 Bacteroidota bacterium | reverse complement strand
CAAAAGAGGCATATCCCTTGGAAATACTTTTCAGTTTATCGTAAAAATCAAAAATAATCTCTCCCAACGGCAAATCAAAAGATAATTCTATGCGATTAGATGCAATGTAAACTTGATTGAGTAAAGTCCCTCTTTTATCCAAGCATAATTTGATGATGGGACCAATATAATCAGCTTTGCTGATAATTTGAGCAAAAATATAAGGTTCTTCTACGTGATCAATAATGTTGGGGGAGGGCATTCCTGAAGGATTGTGAACCTCGATTGTCTCTTTACGGGTAGTGATGACGCGATAAGAAACATTGGGAACAGTGGCAATGACATCCATATTGAATTCCCTGTCTAAACGTTCCTGGATAATCTCCATATGAAGAAGTCCGAGGAACCCGCAGCGGAAACCAAAACCGAGAGCTGCAGATGATTCCGGAACAAAAGTCAGAGAGGCATCGTTGAGTTGCAATTTTTCAAGGGAAGAACGCAACTCTTCGTATTCATCAGCATCTGTCGGATAAATACCGGCAAACAACATCGGTTTTACTTCCTGAAAACCGGCAACAGCAATGGTACATGGTCTTTCAACATGGGTGATGGTGTCTCCAACACGAACCTCTTTGGATGTTTTAATACCTGAAATAATATACCCTACATCTCCAGTTGAAAGTATGTTTTTCGGCTCCGGTGAGAGTCTTAGAATTCCAATTTCATCCGCATAGTATTCTTTGTCGGTGGAAATGAATTTTACAAAGTCATTTTTACGAATAGTCCCGTTGAAAATCCTGAAATAGGCAATAATGCCTCTGTATGAATTAAAAATGGAATCGAAAATAACAGCCTGGAGTGGTCCGTCAGGATCTCCTTTTGGAGCAGGAATTTTCTCAATGATTGTACTTAATATTTTTTCCACTCCCTGACCGGTTTTGCCACTGGCTTCAATAATATCATCAGAGTCACAACCTATCAGATCAATAATCTGGTCTTTTACTTCATCAGGCATGGCAGCCGGCATATCCATTTTGTTTAGAATGGGTATGATTTCCAAATTATTTTCAATGGCTAAATAGAGATTAGAAATGGTCTGAGCTTGTACCCCCTGTGTGGCATCAATCAGTAGTAATGCCCCTTCGCATGCAGCAATGGAACGAGATACTTCGTAGGAGAAATCTACATGTCCGGGAGTGTCAATCAGATTCAGAATATATTCTTCGCCTTTGTAATTATAGTTCATCTGGATGGCGTGGCTCTTAATAGTAATTCCACGTTCTCGCTCTAAATCCATGTTGTCAAGCACTTGATCCTGAAAATCACGGTCACTGACGGTGTTGGTAAATTGTAATAATCTGTCTGCTAAAGTGCTCTTTCCATGATCGATATGAGCTATGATGCAAAAATTTCGTATCTTTTTCATAAGTGGGGGCAAAAATACGAAAATTATTGGATAACTATTGCACTCCTTGCGGGAATGTATAGCTTGATAAAAGAGGTGCCCTCTCTGTAATAGGTGGGATATAATATTCCTTCGTCAATGTTGCCGAAACCACCGAATTGTGCTGAGTCACTGTTGAGTGCAATTTTGTATTTTCCCGGTGGACAATATAATTCATAGTCGGTGTATGAGTTGACGGGACTTAGGTTGAAAATGAAAATGGCATTCTTCCGCTTATAAACCAAGATTTGATCAGGAATGTTCTGCAGATATAAAACAGGGGGAGTGCTCAATATATCGTTCTCTGAAATGAAACGGATGATAGCTTTGTCAAAATCATGCAGAAAATGATACTTGAGAGTGGGGGCTTCCGCTAAATGCCATTGTCGGCGTGCATAATGGAATGACCAATCATTTCCCTCCCGCGGGAAATCAATCCATTCGGGATGCCCGTACTCATTACCCATGAAGTTTAGGTAGCCGCCGTTTGACAGTGACAGAGTGAGTAACCGTATGAGCTTGTGCAGGGCAATTCCCCTGTCAACGACTATGCTTTCAGTGAATTTTGACATGGAAGTGTACATCTCTTTGTCAATAAACTGAAAGATGATGGTTTTATCCCCAACCATCGCTTGGTCATGACTCTCGGCATAGCTGATGGTACGCTCCTCAATCCTCTTGTCGGTCAATCGGAAGTAGATATCACCGACATTCCATTTCTCATCAGGAATCTCCTGAATGCTCTTTTTCCAAAAATCTGCAATTCCCATGGACATGCGATAATCGAACCCAATGCCCCCCTCTTTAGACGATAAAGCCATAAAGGGCATGCCACTGACATCTTCGGCAATAGATATGGAGTCCGGGTTGATTTCTTTTATCAGCTTATTGGCAAGAGTGAGATAGGTGACGGCATCTTCATCTACATTTTTATCAAAATATTGACTATAATTCAAGAAATCTACTCCAATCCCATGGTCCCGGTAACACATGCTGGTAACACCGTCAAACCTAAAACCGTCAAAGCGAAATTCTTCCATCCAATATTTGATGTTGGAAAGTAAAAAAGATAAGGTGATCGGTTTCCCGTAGTCAAAACATCTGGAATCCCAAACCGGATGTTTTCCCTTTTCTCCGGAATGAAAATATAAGTCTTCCCGTCCGTCAAAGTACCCTAAACCCTCTTTAATATTGGAAACAGAATGGGAGTGAACAATATCCATGATAACGGCAATTTCCAATTCGTGGGCAGCATCAATTAACTCCTTTAGCTCCTCTGGTGTCCCGAACCGGAAAGAAGGAGCAAAGAAATTGGATACCTGGTAACCGAATGAACCATAGTAAGGATGCTCCTGAATAGCCATCAGTTGAATGGTATTATAACCAAGCTCTTTTATTTTGGGTAGTACAGTCGTTTTAAATTCCCAATAGGTTGAGATTTTGGGGTCCTCAGAGGACATGCCGATATGGGCTTCATAAATGAAAAGATGGCTTTTTTGTGGCAGCGTTTTATTTTTCCACTGATAAGGTTGCTTTGGATCCCACACTTGGGCGGAAAAAACTTTAGTTTTGTCGTCCTGCAACACACGTCTTGTGTATGCAGGAAGTCGCTCATCGCCACCTCCGTCCCAAAAAATCCAGAGTTTATAAAGCATGCCGTGTTTCAAAACCGAAAGGGGAAGTGTGATTTCCCAATCTCCGCCGGCAATTTTTTTCAATTCATATTGTTCCTCAAGCTGCCAGTCAGAAAAATCACCGTAAAGGAAGACTCTTCGGGCATTTGGAGCATGCTCCCTGAATATCCAGTGGGTGTCAGTCTTATGCAAACTGTAAAACAGATGGTTGTTGACACACTCTTTAAGCATCCTTTTCCCGTCAGTAAATTCTAGCTCACGGAGAATTGCCCTTTCTCTTCTCTTTTGCAAGGCTTTGACAAAAGGCTTTAAGTAAGGATCTTTTTTTATGTAGTCGGAGATTTCCATCTATTTGATATTTAGCCAACAAATTTACACGA
>JAEWNB010000173.1 GCA_023392945.1 Bacteroidota bacterium | reverse complement strand
ATTCCAATGACCCTTTACCGATTGATCCAAAGGTTAAAATAGGCAAATTGGATAACGGATTAACTTATTATATCCGTGCTAATCAGAAACCGGAAAACAGAGTGGTCTTTTTCCTTGCAGTTGATGCAGGCTCCATCTTAGAGACTGATGATCAGGTTGGATTAGCTCATTTCACGGAACATCTCGGCTTTAATGGTACTAAACAATATCCCGGAAATACCTTAATTGATGAACTTGAAAAGAAAGGAATTGTTTTTGGCGGCGATATTAATGCCTCCACAGGCTGTGATGCCACACTTTATTATGTGGTTTTACCAACTGACGATAGTGTTCTTTTTGATATGGGACTTAAAATTCTTGACGGGTGGGCTTTCGGTATGCTGATGACCGGAGATGAGATTGAAAAAGAAAGAGGAGTTATTACGGAAGAGTGGCGCCTCTATCAGGGTGCCGATGAGCGTCTTATGCTGAAAACGTTGCCGATTGAGTTGAAGGGTTCTCGCTATGCAAACAGATTGCCAATAGGTACTTATGATAATCTTCAGAAATTCAAGCACAGTTCTGTTCGCAATTTTTACAAGACTTGGTATAGAACAGATAATATGGCTGTCATAGTTGTTGGCGACATTGATCCGGCAGATATGGAAAAGAAAATTAAAGATTTCTTTACCATGAATGAAAAGCCTTCTACGCCTCTTGTGCGTCCTATTTACTCCATACCTGACAATACAGAGCCACTTATTGCCATTTTCTCAGACCCTGAAGCAACCAGTACTAACATAGGTCTTAATTATAAACAACCCGATTTTAATGTTAGAACATACGGAGATTTTCGTCAGGATCTTGTACATACTCTATTTTGTGACATGTTTACTGCAAGGATAAGTGAGTTGGGAGAAAAGAAGAACTCTCCATTCCAATATGGCTATTCCTATTTTGGAGATTACTGGTCAGAACTGACTTCTGCTTTTTCTCATTATTTTGTTGCCAAAGAAGGCCGTGTAATGCCTACATTGGAGTTGCTACTTACCGAGTTGCAACGTGTTAAACAACACGGCTATGTGCAAACCGAACTGGATAGAGCAAAAAGCGAAATGATGAGTATGTACGAAAAAAATGCCAAGGAAGCAACTAAGAAAAATTCCCAAAATTTTGGTTATTATCTGGCATTTAATTTTATTCAGGATAATCCATTTCCGGGAGATTCTATCAATTATGAAATTGTAAAACAATATATAGACGGAATTAACCTTGATGAAATAAATAAACTTGTCGGACAGTGGATTACTGAGAATAATATTACACTCAGTATTAATATGCCTGAAAAGAAAGAGTTTAAGCTGCCAACCGAAAAAGAAGTTCTTGCCCTGATGACAAAATGTAAAAAGTTAAAGACAGCTCCTTATGTTGACAATGTTAACAGCTTGCCTTTCCTAACTAAAGAGCCGGTTGCCGGAAAAGTTACCAAGCGAACTGAAAATGAGATACTTGGCTACACTGAACTTGTGTTGAGTAATGGGGCTAAGGTTACTCTGAAAAAGACCGATTTTAAAAACGATCAAATTCAGTTTCAGGCATTCAGCAAAGGAGGAGTTTCGCTATATCCCGATAATAAAGTAGTGAATGCACAATATGCAGGCAATGTTATCTTGGATTGTGGAATCGGAAACTATTCTCAAGCCGAATATACTAAGTTTATGATGGGAAAACAATATTATCTTAGTGCTTCAGTTTATGGAACTCAAGAAATGCTTTATGGAAATAGTACTCCCAAAGATTTTGAAACATTCCTTCAGTATTTATATATGGTTTTTGAAGCCCCAAGAAAAGACCCTGAAGTATTTGAAAGAAAAATCGATGAATGGAAAACCCAGATCAGCATGCAGAAAAACTCTCCCGATTACCAGTTTAGCATTCAATTTCGCAAAGCATGCTATCCGGATGACAAAAGAACAGTTTTTGCCTTGGATGAAAAATATCTTTCCCAGATGAATCTGAACGAAATGTACAGCATTTTTAGAGAAAGATTTTCAAACGGAAGTGATTTTGACTTTTATTTTGTGGGAAATATTGACATTGACAAAGCTATTCTACTCATCGAGAAATATATAGGAGGCATCCCTTCTACAGGTAAGCAGGAAATCTGGCTTGATAAGTCTTCCAAATTTGCACAAGGAGTTGTCGACAAAAAACTCTATATGGGAATTGCCGATAAGACCAAAATGGGTTTTGCTACGCAACTTCCGTTTCAGTGGAATCCCCGCAACGATTTGGCCCTTGATATGCTTGCCGGAATCGTGGATATTAAACTCACAGAACAGATTCGTGAGAAGTTGGGAGGAACTTACGGCACTTCTTTCGGCTTATATTCTACCCACGTTTTCGATCCTAAAGTCAACATGCAAATTTACCTCGGTTGTGAACCAGAACGTATTGAAGAGTTGACCGCTGCCATTTGGGCAGTTATTGATGAAATTATTGCAAATGGACCTACTGAAGTGGATCTCAACAAGGCAAAAGAACAACTTTGTCGCCAAAGAGAAGTAAACATGAAGGAAAATTATTACTGGACTTCATGGCTCTGCTATCAGGATAATTTTGAGGAACCTCTTTATACCTTGGATGAATATAAAAATGAAATAAATTCCTTCACTATTGAAGAATTGAAAACAGCTGCAAAATATATGAAACACGACAATTACTTGCGCTTTATCCTGATGCCGGGGAGTGACAAAAAAGAATAACTTAGGTCGTGAATTATTTCACTAAAAAGAGATTTGAGTAAATACTTTTATAAGGCTGAAATTGAAAGAATAGAGAGGTGTCAAGACTCTCTATTCTTTTTTTATTTAATATCTTCAATAAAGGACAGAAATTTACAAATTTACTATAGTAAGAATATTGAATTTATATGAACGAAACCCATGAAAAAGGAATTTTGTTGAAGAGTGAATTGGCATAAAATGAATAACGCCTCTCAAGTATGCTGCCTTGCGGCTCGCCTGAGAGGCTTATTATCATTAGTATAGAACTGTCGTTTAAATTTGTTGCAAAGATACGTATTTATTTTGAAATACCTGAATAATTGTCAAAATTTTATTTTTTCCAAATTTTTTCTTGCTCCCAATTTGGTGAAAAGCCCATGGCAGAGAGGTTTGCAATATCCTTGTTTTCAGATAGCAAACGGCACATTTTTGGCGTAAAATCAGAGGTCGGATTTGCGGTTTGTAACATATAATTGATCATACAGCAGAAAAAATATATTTTCTTCTTTGTGCGGTATTAGGGTCTGAAATCCAAGTCAGGTGTTTTGAAAAATGCAATTTTTCGGGTACAATGCTCAAATCGCGATTCCAGAGGCGTGCGTGGTGGGCACAGAGGTTGCGTACATAATTGATTGTATGCAGCCATGAACAAAATATTTGCGGTGGCAAATCAAAATATTGAGATATTTCGTTTAGGTCGGCACGATTTTTTAGTCCGTCGCAGATGCGAGACAAATGATTGAAATACATGATTTCTACACTCATCCATGAGGGAGGATTTGTCGGTGTTTCATATTTACTTATGTAGTGTTTTATAAATACTTCTGTTTTGTTGTTTCTCAATTGTTCACGGATATGTTCTTGAACCTCTTTATAAATATCAACAGTTACTACACGTCCATCTTGTAGTGTCTTCTGTCGGGGAGGCTTAAAAATGGAAGAATCATCTTGCCAATGAGAATTGTATTTATGGCTTAATTGATAAATTATTTGTGAACGAATGGCAATCTCTAATCTCTCAATGGCATCGAATATCAGTAATCGTAATTTTCGGTCGAATAAATACAAATTATAAATATTATCCCAAGAAGTACCATTATTGAAACGCTCAGTCAAAATTCCATTTTCCTGTTTTCGATATGGTAGCATATAAGCACTTAATCGGTAATAACTAATATTTTTCAAATGTCGTTGAGTTCGTGCTTCATCGTAAATAACAAGCCCTCGTGATTTTAGAAATTCAACTTGCTCCGCATAAGTTAATGTTGGTTTATTATAGATATCCATAATTTCATCTTTTTGCAAAAGTACAATAAAACTTATAGTTCAAAATATTTTTCTGATATATCTAAAGATTTTGCTTCCAGATTAAAGAACATGAATTGTTTTTGATTGCAGAAACATTAATATCTCTCTTCTTCCAATAATTAATTTCCGTAGCTTTGTTTATTAATGTTTTCGTTGTAATTCTGTCAGGAATATCTACGAGTCGGGGTACCCAAAAAATCAGTAAACTATTACTTCTCTTTAATCTTAATTCTCACTAGTTCAGACTGTGTTCCCAAACGAATTGGAGGTCCCCACAAACCAAGACCGGAGCTGACATAGATATCCATATTATTCATTTTCTCATGGCCGTATGCTACTTCCCACATTTTCCTTATCATTAAGCTGATGGGAAATATTTGTCCATCATGAGTGTGTCCGCACAAAAGCAGGTCAACGCCATTTTGACTTGCCTCAGCAAGCTCCTTGGGCTGGTGATCCAGGGTGATGATAAATTGATTCTCTTTGTCAGCAGTTTTGAGCAGATTCTCTATGCTCTGGCGTTCTGTATTAGTTCTGTCATCCCTTAAGACGAGCAAAATATTGTTGCTGTCACCAATGGAAATAACCCTGTCGCGCAAAAGAGTAATGCCGCTTTTTTTGTAAAAATTTTCAATTTTTTTAATACCGTTGTAATATTCATGATTTCCCATGCAACCATAAATGCCATATTTGGGGGTAAGTTGCTGCAGGATGGATGCAAATTTATTCTTTTCCCACATTCTATTGTCTCCATCAAGCAAATCACCTCCAATTAGGACTAAGTCATATTCTTCACGGTTCATCATTTCAACATACTCCTGAACTCTCTTCTCTGAGATGAGCCCTGTAAGGTGAAAATCAGTGAAGAAAAGTATATTCAACTCCTTGGCTGCTCCCAAATTCTTATCAGTGACAATTTGGACTCTTGTTGTTTCCGGATTTCGATAGTTACGGTTGCCAATAATGATTAAAACAGTAGTAAAAATAATGGCACAAGTGAACAATATTCTTTTGGTCAGGATGATGTTATGAGTGATGAAGTCAGGGAAGAATGGAAAAAAATGGTTGACAATTCGAAACAGATCGATAAAGTAAACAAAGATAAAAGCAAAGAGCATCACGGCTATCCAGGTGCTTCCTATGGCCTCGGCTAAAGGAGAGATACCTATCGGAATTTTATCTCTGAGGAGCATGGCCAAAGGAAATGAAAAGACTAATAAAGTGCAGGTAACAAAGTACAGAATATTATATTTACGGGGCAAAGCCAAGGCTTGCCAACCGCGGTAACAGATATAATAGTTAATGGCAAAGAAAAACAATAAAACGAAAATGAAAAAGAGGGCCATGGGTGGTTTCATTATGACAATACAATTATCTGATATTATGAATAATTATCTTTTTTTCAGCGAAATATAACTAAATACAGGGTAGTGGTCGGAAGTCAGAACATCCTTACATATAGTGTGTCCGTATGCATTGAATTTCTTATCATGTAAAATATAGTCAATTCTGTAAGAAGGGAAAGAAGTCCCGAAATAGGTATCTCCACGACCTTCGCCACTTTCTCTGTAGGTGTCTTTGAAACCGCGGCTGATTTTATTGTAACTATATGAGGCCGGTGTATCGTTAAAATCACCGCAAATAATAACCGGATAGCGGCAACTGTCAATATTGGCTCTTAGGGTACGGGCTTGCATGGCACGCTCTTGGAATGCTTTTTTCAGTTTTGATCCAATCTTCTTTGCATTCACATTTAACTTGGGGTCATTGAGCTCATTGTTTATAAACTGCTTTCCAGTTTCATAATCTGTTTTTTCCATATGAATCGATTCAAGATGGGCCGTATAAACCCTGATCGTATCACCTTTATATTTGATATCGACAAAAATGGCTCCGTTGGTGCTGCTGTCCGGCATTTGAATAAAATCGGCATTGACAATCTTGAATTTGCTGAAAATTGCCAATCCATAATAATACTCTTTTCTAAGATTTGTAGTAAAATGTTGATAGTAAAACTCCTTCTTATCAGAATAAGGTCTGTTATCTAAATTTAAAATAGAAAGAATGGTGTCGGTAGTGTTAAATTTAAGTTTCCCGCTTTTATCCAAAAAGTATTCCTGAAAACAAACAATATCAGGTTGTTCCTTAAGCAGAAAATTAAGAATTTTGTTTTTCTCCTTTTCCCGTTCCTTAGGGTCATCTGAATTATAAACTCCAAAAAGCTTACAATTGTAGGTCATCACTTTGACGCAATTTTCACATACCGGAGGGACTTCAGCAGATTTCAACTGATAATGTTTATCAATATTATTAACATTCAGCAATAACAAGGAAACTGAAATAAGAGAAAATCTGTAATTTACAAATATCCAAAAAACGGAAAACCCAATGTTGATGAATAATAGATAATAAAAAGCCATCCCGCAATAGGCCACAAAAACAGAAAGGGTAGGAGATATAAAATTAGCAAGCAACGCAAGCAGAAAAGCAAAAGCAAAAAAAATGTTTATAGCAAGAACAGCATAGATGATAATGTTTTTTAGAAAAGGTTTCTTTTTCTGCCCCATATCTCACGATTATTTTCTAAAATTGAATAAAAAATCCTTTTCTTCTTTTGAAAGTGCATCGTAGCCGTTTTGGGAAATTTTATCCAGAATTTCATCCACTCTTTTTTGTTGTTTGGCTCTGTTGGCGTTGTATTCTTCATCACTGACAGGCCTCCAGTTGTTGTCATAAGAAGTGGTAAATTTTGTTTTTTTCTTTTTTACTTTAGTAAACTTCGGAAGCGTAATATGGGTATAAAAGAGCACTGATAATGCCCCATAGAGGGCACCTCCCAGATGGGCAATGTGTCCACCCGCATTTCCCTGCGGAATGCTAAAAATGTCAAGAACAACAAAAACTAAAGTAATCCAGAACAGTTTGGTTCTGCCTATTAAGAGAATATTCACCTCGTGGTGTGGACGATAAACGGTGATGGCTACCAGAATTGCCATAATACTTCCCGACGCTCCCAGGGCATAGGCCATAGGCAAAGCCTCCGCAAAAACAGGAAAGAAATTGTATGCCCCCATATAGAGCAAATTTCCGCAGATCCCTCCGACGAAATAGGTGATAATTAGTTTTTTGTCATCTAAATATTGCTTAAAAATAATGCCGGCAACATACAACATCAACATGTTCATGAAAAGATGCCAAAATCCGGTATGAAAAAATATGCCGCTAATGATTGACCATGGTTGTAAAAGTAACTGTTCAAAAGAAGCAGGGCACGCCAGCAGATGAATTAATTTTTCAATCACTATCTCGGAAGAATTTCCGCCTGATAAATAAACAAAAGTATTGGCCAAAATCCGAAACAGGAAAAAGGCAATATAGACGGCAATGTTGATAATAATCAATCTGTTCAATGCCGATTTCGATTTGAAAAAGTTCCGTAAAGTTGTTTTAAAACTAGGACGAGAATTGAAGAAAGAAGTTGAATTATATTCCATTTATTTAGTAAATAAAATCATACAACAAAATAAACATCAAATTGTTTTTAAAGAACGCTAATAAACCCTAAATCTTCGGTTTCGGTCTTGTTTTCTCCAAATCAGAATGAGAAGTATTCCGAAGAGCATTCCCCCTAAGTGGGCAAAGTGCGCCACTCCGTCTGCGGAGCCGGTAATGCCGAAAATTAATTCCAATGCCCCGTAAAAAATAACAAACCATTTTGCTTTGATGGGTAGCAGAAAATATATATAGATTTCAGCATTGGGAAACATCATGCCAAAAGCCAATAACAAACCGAAAACAGCTCCGGAGGCTCCAATGATAACAAAAGAATTGAGAAAATCATCCTTTGCCTGGGCTGTAACCTGAATCAGTTCGTTTAAGCTGCTTGGGTTTTGCTGAAGAACCAAAAGATTTTGAGTAAACATTTTCTGAAACCCCGGAGATGCATTGTTCTCAGCCAAATAACGATAGGTATCAAGACTTGGATTTTCCAAAAATTGATTGATGAGCGCCAACTCCGGCTGGATCTGAAAATAGACGATCATATAATGAATAAATGCAGCCCCGATGCCGGTGATAAGATAATAAATCAGAAACCTTTTTCCTCCCCATATGTTCTCAATTGCAGCTCCAAACATCCATAGAGCAAACATGTTGAAAAAAATATGGCTGAAATTGCCGTGCATGAACATATAGGTGATTACCTGCCAGGGTCTGAAATCCGGAGCCTCAAAGTAGTGCAATCCGAAAATGGCATCCAGATCAATATCGCGACTTGCCAACACAATCTTGGCGAGGAAAAACAGCCCGTTAATAATAAGTAAATTTTTGACAATTGGTGGCAGAATTGAGAAACCTCCCGTTCTGATATTGGTATTCATCTTGGTCGTTAAATTTAAGCTGCAAAGATACAATAAATTGGAGAATCAGAAATTGATTATTGGCAGGAGCTGTTTTTCGTTGAT
>JAEWNB010000034.1 GCA_023392945.1 Bacteroidota bacterium | reverse complement strand
TTAGTAGAAGTATATTCCGGCAATACCTGGGAGGTTGAAATAGTAAAAGGCCTATTGGAAAATGAAGAAATAAAAGTATTTCTGAGGGATGAATTTTGTGGCACACTGGCACCCTGGTATAGTTCAGCTGGTGGAGCCGGTGCAATAAAAGTAGTAGTGCCTGTTGAAGATTACGACAGAGCAATTCTTATTGTCCACGAATTCGAAAACAACAAAAAGTGAAGATTCTCATGATAGTTTCGTATCTTTGCAAGTCAAAAAAAGTGCGAGATGAGACATTCCATAATTCTATTATTTCTGCTTTTGACTTTTTCATCCACAAAAGCTCAAACAGAGAATCCTAAAACTATTTTATATTTAATTCCTTTTTATACAGAAGAAATAAAGACTTTTGATGTAAACTTCATCACTTTTGACGAAGATATAAATAATATAACCTCATTTAAGCTGGCAGGATTTTGGGAAGGTGCAGAGATGGCATTTCGTGAATTTGAAAATGAAGGTTTCAAATTGAATGTTATTGTAAGGGATATTACAGATGATAAGAAGAAGTTGAACCAGATTTTACAAGATACCACTTTTATGAAGGGTATTGATTTAATAATAGGGCCATTTTTTGCTGAGATGTTTACCATAGCAGCGCAATATGCAAATACTTACAAGATTCCGATTGTTAATCCTTTCAGCAATAGAACTGATTTTGTTGAGAACAATGAATATGTTTACAAATTAATTCCCTCAATATCAGCTCGACCTATTCTTTTAGACAGTTTATTATTAAATCGTTATCCAAAAACCAACATCATATTATGGGGAAACATTGATAATTCAACGAATGAGCTCTCCATTTATGAAGATTATTTCATCAAAAAGCAACTTCCTTATACAAAAGTACCTTTTAGAGAAGGTATAACCCTTTTGATGCAGAAAATGAAGCCCAACTATCATAACATCATTATCACTTACTCAGAAACACAGGCCTCTATCATTCATAATATAAGACTTCTTGCCAATACAGGGGCTCTCCCCTCCTACTCGTTGGTGATTCCTGAAGAATGGCTCAAAGCTAATGAAGCTGAAACAGAAAATTTCAACAAACTAAACATTCACTATTTTTCAAATTATTATGTAGATTACGAAAATGACAATACCCTTTTGTTTGTAAGTGATTTCATTGAACGATTTAATTCCCCACCGGATCTATCAAGATTTTCATTTCAGGGCTATGACATTACACGATACTTTGTAAATAAAATTGTGACTCCGTCCGACAGCATTCAAAATAAATTTAACCCAATATCCTTTGATTTTCAATTTAATAAAATTGAAAATGGAGGATATGAGAATCAAAAAGCGAGGTTGCTTCAGATAGAGAATTTTCAGGAAGCAGAAATAAAATAGATATTAAGCATCCACATTAATAATTATTCTTACAGCTTTAAAGGCAGTAATGGATTTAAACTCCGAAACCAACTTTTTTAGAAGATTTTTCTTATCCATCAGCATATCCGATTTAGGAATTTTAATCCAAACATCTTTCAGATAATAATTTTGAATTCTAGCTACTAATGGGAATTCAGGACCAAGAATCTGGTTTGGGAATGCATCCCGAAGCATTTTAGCAAAAACATTGGCTGCATTATTCACAAGTTCTTCCTGTTTATTTTTAAGAGTAATTTTAATCAATCTGCACAAAGGAGGATAATTAAACCTTTTTCTTTCCAAAATTTGACTTTCATACATAGCTTTAAAATCGTTTTTGACGACAAATTTTAAAGCCGGATGTTCAGGGTGATAACTTTGAATAATAACTTTTCCGGGAATTTTCTTTCTCCCTGAACGTCCACTAACCTGAGCCATTATTTGAAAAGCACGCTCAAAAGAACGAAAATCGGGATAACTAATCAAATTATCGGCATTTAGGATTCCAACAACACTTACCCTGTCAAAGTCAAGCCCTTTTGTAACCATCTGAGTTCCAACAAGTATATCTGTTTTGTGATTTTCAAAATCTGAGATAATTCTCTGATATCCTGATTTAGATCTTGTTGTATCTAAGTCCATTCTGGAAACGACAGTTCCGGGGAACAATTGTTCTAAAGACTCTTCAATTTTTTCAGTTCCAAACCCTTTCATTTCAATATCTTTACTATGACAGACCGGACATTCCGAAGGGAGATCTATGGCATAACCACAGTAATGACATTTCAGTAAATTTGATTTTTTATGATAGGTCAACGTTACATCACAATTGATGCAGGAGGGCATTTCCTGACAGGAATTACAAAGCATTCTTAAAGAAAAACCCCGGCGGTTTTGAAAAAGAATAACCTGTTCTTTATTATCCAAGGCATTCTTCATTTGTTCAAGAAGAAAATGAGAAAAATGACCATTCATTTTTTTTTGTTTCATACTCTCCAAGATATTAACCAGCCAAATTTCAGGTAAATTGCTATCTGCATATCTGCTCATCAACTCCACAAGGCCATATTTGTGAATTTCAGTATTATAATAAGTTTCGATAGAAGGAGTTGCCGTTCCAAGTAAAGAATGAGCATGATGAATATTAGATAGAACAACAGCACAATCACGGGCATGATATCTGGGTGCGGGATCAATTTGTTTATAGGAAGAGTCATGTTCTTCATCCACAATAACAAGACCCAGATTACGGTATGGTAAGAGCAAAGCTGAGCGAGCTCCCAGAATAAGTTGATATTTATTATCCGAAGAATCATCACTATTATGAGAAAGGACTCTATTCCATATTTCCACTCGTTCATATTCATTAAAACGAGAATGATAAACCCCGACCCTATCCCCAAAATATTTTCTTAATCTGTTCACAATCTGTGAAGTAAGTGCAATTTCCGGCAACAGATACAGTACTTGTTTTCCCTGAGCAAGCACTTTGTCAATCATCTTAATATAAATTTCTGTTTTCCCGCTACCGGTAACACCATGTAGCAAAACAGTATTATAATTTAGAAAACCATTTTCAATTTCATCAAGCGCAATTTGTTGCTGTTCAGAAAGTTTGATATTAGCAACAACATCCAATGAGTCATAATTTGCAAGTCTGCTAATTTCAATATCTTTAGAAACAAAAATTCCCTTTTCAATCAAAGTATTGAGTCTTGCCGGAGAAACAGATGTATTTTTGAGAAATTCACTTTTAAGAATTGAAAAAGCCAAATCAGGGTTCAAACTACTTTTAATAGAATGATTTGTATAGTCCAAAAATGCCAAAATGAAGTCGGCTTGTTTTTCAGTTTTTTTTGACTTGCTCAAGCTATCAAGTATTTCATAGAGAGCCTCCATATTATTAGAATAATAATCGGATAAAGAAATATAAGTTTCCCTTTTAGGTTTATAAGGATCTCTAATTTCCTCATCTGTAAGGATGGCTTCCTTTTCAACTAACGACTTAATAATTGGAATTACCTTTTGAACATTAATTACTTTAGCAATTTCCTCAACAGTCATTGCCTGATGATAAGTAAGAGCTTCAATAATTTTAATTTCCTTATCTGAAAAAGGGGTGATAACTCCATCAAATTGAGGATGGAGCATAATTTGAGTTTCGCTGGCAATTTTAAGTGCAGAAGGAAGAGCAACAGCCATAACTTCCCCCAAAGAGCACATATAATAATCAGCAATCCATTTCCACAGTGAAAACTGCTGTTCAGAAATAATCGGCATGTCATCAATTACATCGATAACATACTTCATATTAATTTGTTGTGGAACATTCGAATGCACTTTGATTGCGATTCCTGAATAGAGTTTATTTTTCCCGAAAGGGACAACCACTCTTACACCGAAATTAATCTTTTTGTCAAATTCATTTGGTATTCGGTAAGTGAACAGTTCCGGCAAAGGAAGAGGCAAAAGGACATCAACAAAAAAAGTTTTTCGTTCCATTCACAATATTAATCCTTACTTTTCAGATATGAAATTAGGTCAAGGATTTTATTTGAATAACCCATTTCATTATCATACCAGGAAACCAATTTGACAAAATTGGGATTGAGCATGATACCTGCATTTGCATCAAAGATTGAAGTTCTGGTATCACCGATAAAATCCGAAGAAACAACGGAATCTTCTGTATAACCAAGAATTCCCTTTAACTCATTTTCAGATGCTTTTTTAATTACAGCTTTTATCTCGTCGTAGGAAGTTGCTTTCTCAAGGCGGCAGGTAAGGTCAACCACAGAGACATCCAAAGTTGGAACACGAAAAGACATTCCTGTTAATCTACCTTTAAGTTCGGGAATAACTTTAGTAACAGCTTTTGCAGCCCCGGTTGAAGAAGGAATAATATTTCCACCTGCAGCTCTGCCTCCTCTCCAATCTTTGGCTGAAGGTCCGTCAACAGTTTTCTGAGTTGCAGTAGTTGCATGAACGGTAGTCATCAAACCTTCAATCAAGCCAAAATTATCATGAATCACTTTAGTAAGGGGGGCAAGACAGTTGGTTGTGCAAGAAGCATTTGAAACAATATTTTGACCTGCATATTCATGATTATTAACTCCCATAACAAACATCGGGGTATCATCTTTAGGAGGAGCCGACATAACAACTTTTTGAGCACCGGCGCGAAGATGTTTTTCAGCAAGTTCTTTCGTTAAAAACAATCCTGTTGATTCCACAACATATTCTGCACCAACTTCATTCCATTTTAAATTCTCAGGATCCCTTTCAGCAGTAACTCTGATAGGGAAACCGTTAACAACCAGTTTTCCGTCAACAACATCGACTGTCCCTTTAAATTTCCCATGAACTGAATCATAGCGTAACATATAGGCCATATAATCCACATCCAACAAATCATTGATCGCAACGACCTGAATGTTATCTCTTTCAGTGGAAGCACGAAAAACAAGTCTTCCAATTCTTCCAAAACCATTGATTCCTACTTGAATTTTTTTCATAATTTATTGATTTTCATTAAGTTAATTATTTTCTTCTGTTATTGCAAAATTACAAAATAAAACCATATAAAAGAGTCCCAAAATTAGATCAATAAATAATCTTGAAAATAATAGAAAAAAGTGACTCCATAATCATTTATAATTTTGGAAGAAAGGATAAAGTATTCTAGGATAAAATGAAAAAATTCTGCAATAAAATGTTTTTTTTTTGCAGAACAAGTAAATATAAAAAAAAATTGTATTTTTGCAACCTAAAAAAACTAAAAAAAACAATTCAAGTAATTTATAATCAAAAAATTAGTATTAATAATTAAATCCAAAAAAATGAAAAAACTTTACACAACAATGGTATTTGTTCTTGTTGCAGCTTTCAGTTTTGCTCAAGTTGCTCAAGAATTTGTACAACCCCGTCCTGTTAAAAGTACAGAAAATACTTTTCTTCGTCCGGCAAAAAAATTATTAAACACTCCTTCAAAAGCAGGTGCTGGTCAATTTTGGTATGCCTATAATATCGGTCTTGAGATATACATGGGACAAGAATTAGAATATGGTGGAGTTGTAATGTTATGTGATTCTGTTGGAACTGTTCATTACAGTAATGGTGACGGACGTCCTCAATTTTACTCACTTGCTCAAACATTTGATTTTGCAAGTGACACATGGGAAAACTTCTATTTTGGTTATTCTGATGAAACCACACAAGAACCTATTCCGGTTCCTGACTTAAGCGCTACTACATCTTACAGCATTGACTCTATCGGATGTACTTTTGCTTATTCAAGAGGAACAGCTGTTCCGAGCACTCTTGTGGATACGCTTGTTTTAAGTATTGCCGTTATTAATCAACTTGACTATTTCCACGTTATTGATGCTGACGATAATGATATGTTTATTCAACCGGAACTTCCTTATGATATTGCCAATGCTTGTATCGACGGAACCACTTTCACTCAATATCAATTAATCAAACAGCCTTTAACAATTGATGACACTACAGGTGGTTATTTTATGACATTTGTATTTCCTGTTGACGGATTTGAGAACCTAACTGATAAATTAGTTTTCGTTAGCTATTCTTTCATACCTGGCAATGCAACACGTACCGTTGCTTCCGCAATTGGAACTGATATCAACAGATTTGTCGGTTATACAAATGATGACCCACGTTCAGAATTTGCATCTTCTGGTTCAACCGAATTAATGACTGAAACAAATACCTCTTTATGCGGAATGGAACACTCTGTTAAAAATCCTGCATTTTTCCTTTATAAATATTTTATATCTAACTCCCTTTGGAACGGTAATTTAATGCGTCCCGGAATTTGGTTACATGCTACTTGCAACGATTGTGAATGGGTTGGTGTTGAAGAAATGGCTACTAAAAACATTACAATTCGTCCAAATCCAGCAACTGATAACTTTACAGTTGATTTAAAGGATAATAGCAATGCTCAAATTGAACTTTACAACCTTGTTGGTCAAGTTGTTTACAGTGACAATGTTCAGACCCAAACTGTTCATGTTAACGTTAGCAATTTAAACGGCGGTGTTTATATGCTTAAAGTTACTCAGAATGGAAAAGTATTCACCTCTAAGGTTATAATAAAATAATTCTAATTTATTTTAAACAAAAAAAGAGGCTTTTTATGAAGCCTCTTTTTTTTTATTTCTTTAAAATAAAATTCAATGAGCATCAAACCAACTCTTTCCGTAATTTAGCTCAACAGAAAGTGGAATTGACAGATTCATAGCACCACTCATCAATTCAGGGACAATTTTTTTCATAATCTCCAATTCAGTGAGAGGAACTTCAAAAACAAGTTCATCGTGAACTTGTAACAACATTTTGCTTTTTAGTTTTCTTTTATTTAATTCCCGATAAATGTCAATCATTGCGATTTTGATAAGGTCTGCGGCAGTACCTTGAATTGGTGCGTTAATTGCATTTCTTTCAGCAGCTTTTCTAAGAATAGCATTGGCAGAGTTAATATCCCTTATATATCGCCGTCTCCCGAGGAGCGTCTCAACATAACCATGTTCTTTCGCAAAAGCAATTGTATTTTCCAGATATTCAGTAATTTTAGGAAAACTATCGTAATACTCAGTAATTAATTCTCTGGCTTCTTTCTGTGGAATATGCAATCTATCAGCCAAACCGAAGGCAGAAATCCCATATAAAATGCCAAAATTAACCGTTTTAGCATTGCGTCTCATGGTTGAATCAACTTTATCAAATGGAACCTTATAGACACGGGATGCCATTGTGGCATGAATATCCTGATTCTTCATAAACGACTCAATCATACTTTCATCACCACATATAGCTGCCACTATCCTTAACTCAATCTGAGAATAATCTGCAGATAGAATAATAGAATTTAAATCAGATGCCACAAAAGCTTTTCTTACATCACGTCCTCTTTCAGATCTAATAGGAATATTTTGTAAATTAGGATTTACTGAACTCAACCTACCCGTCGAAGTAACGGTTTGATTGAAAGTTGTATGAATTCTTCCTGTTTTAGGGTTAATAAGTTGAGGTAAAGCATCAACATAAGTAGATTTCAGCTTTGACAAGTTTCTCCATTCAAGAATTAAAGGCACAATTGGATGTTTATTTACTAACTTATTAAGGATTTCTTCCCCGGTTTGATATTGTTTGGTTTTTGTAAGCTTTGCATTTTCAATAATTTGAAGTTTGTTGAATAAAATAACTCCAAGTTGTTTAGGAGAAGCCAAATTAAATTCTTCCCCTGACAACTGATAGATTTCATTTTCAAGATTTTGTATATCGCTGTTCAGAATAGAAGAATTTTCCTGTAGAACCTCATTATCTAATTTTATCCCTGAATTTTCCATATCAGCCAAAACTTCAGCAAGGGGCATTTCAATTTTTTCGAAAAGAGAAAAGAGATTATCTTTCTCCAATTCCATTTTAAAAACCACATAAAGTCTCTGAAAAACCTCAACTTTCTCACAACTGCTAAGAATAAGATTATTCTTGTTAGAGTCGGGATCGCTTTCCTCTTTAGGTAGGTTGGCTCTCATGCTATAATTAAGATAACTCTCTGCCAATCTGTCAATACTGTGACTATTTTCGGGCTGAATTAAATAATGTGCAATCTGAACATCAAAGAAAGAAGCTTTAATATTAATTTTCAATGATTTACAAAACCTATAACTTTGTTTACATTGGTGTGTCACAATTAAATGATCCTTTTCAAATAAAAATTTCAGGAGAGGAAGGAAGTATCTATTTTCATTTTCAAGAAAATGGCAAAAAACAGTATCTGAATCAAAAGCAAAAGAAAAACCGGTAATTTTTTCATTTATCAATATCCAATCAAAAAAAACTATTGAAATATCATTTCCAAAGAAAATGGAATTAAGTTCATCAAGCGATTTAATTCCCTTTATATTATGATATAAATCTCGAAATGTAGTTTTAATAGACATTTCCTCCTTTTCATCATCTACAAACTGACTGCTAGCTATATGTTGAACAGGAGAAAACAAATCCGGGGCTTTTGTTTTGCCATCAGAATCTGCTGAATTTTTTAATGACAAATCAGTAAAAATTCTTTGTGACAAGGCTTTAAATTCCAATTCATTAAAAATATCACGTAATTTTTTTTCATCGGGTCCATCGTACTTCATTTTCTTCAATGAAATATCAACCGGAACATCCACAATAATAGTAGCCAACATTTTGGACAATAAAGCCTTATCTTGATTTTCAATCAGAATAGTTTTAAGTTTTTCATTATCAACCTCATCAATATGTTTATAAATATTTTCAATCAAGCCGAATTGAGAAATCAATTTTTTGGCTTTAACCTCTCCAATACCGGGGACACCCGGGATATTATCAGAAGCATCTCCCCAAAGTCCTAAAATATCAATAAGTTGTTCCGGATTAGAAATTTCATATTTACGACAAATTTCCTCAACACCAACAACTTCAGCTTTCTGACCAAACTTGCCGGGTTTATACATTAAAATATTTTCAGAAACCAGTTGCCCATAATCTTTATCCGAAGTCATCATAAACACTTTAAACCCTTCAATTTCAGCTTTTTTAGCAATAGTTCCTATAACATCATCAGCTTCATATCCATCCATTTCAACCACAGGGATATTAAAAGCCTCAATAATTTTTTTTATATAAGGGATAGAAACGATAATATCCTCAGGGGTAGCATCTCTATTGGCTTTATAGTTATCATAATCAGCATGTCTCATTGTAGGAGCACCGGTATCAAATGAAACAGCTATATGTGTTGGTTTTTCATTTTTAAGAACCTCATATAATGTATTTGTAAATCCAAGAATTGCTGAAGTATTAAGTCCTTTGGATGTATAGCGAGGTGTTTTAATCATGGCATAATACGCTCTATAGATTAATGCCATTGCATCAAGTAAAAATAATTTATTCAACATAGTTGGATATCAAAAAATAATAAATGCAAAGATACTAAAATTGGCTTGAAAGATATTATAATAAGTTTTTTAGAAATATAAATTTTGTACTTTTGCAGACATAATTTAGATAATAATTATAAATAAAAATAATATGGAAATACTATCAAACAGAGTTTTAACTATGTCTGAATCTGAGACATTAGCAATGACACGAATTGCCAGAGAATTGAAAGAAACCGGCAAAGATGTAATCAGTTTAAGTATTGGGGAGCCGGATTTCAACACTCCGGAGATAATAAAAGATTTTGCCAAAAAATCGATTGATGAAAACTGGACACACTATCCTCCTGTTCCCGGATATCCTGATCTGCGTAAGGCCATTAGTGCAAAATTTAAAAGAGACAATAATTTAGATTATGCACCGGAACAGATTGTAGTATCAACCGGAGCTAAACAGTCCATATATCAGACAGTAATGTCATTAGTAAACCCGGGTGATGAAGTCATCATTCCCACTCCATTTTGGGTTTCTTACAAGGAAATAGTTAAAGTAGCTGAAGGAATTCCGGTTTATGTGCCTGCCAAAATTGAGAACGACTTTAAAATAACACCCTCTCAATTGAAAGAAGCTATAACTCAGAAAACTAAACTCATCATGTTCAGCAGCCCTTCCAATCCAACGGGGATGTTGTATTCCAAAGAAGAATTGAAAGCACTTGCAGAAGTTGTAAAAGAGTATCCTCAGATAATAATTATGGCCGACGAAATATATGAACATATAAATTTTGAAGGAAAACACGAAAGCATTGCCCAATTTGATTTCATCAAAGAACAAGTTGTAACGGTGAATGGTGTTGCCAAAGGATTTGCCATGACCGGATGGAGAGTAGGTTTTATTGGAGCTCCCCTTTTTATTGCAAAAGCATGCAATAAATTACAAGGGCAGGTCACTTCAGCAACCTGTTCAATTGCACAACGAGCAGTTATTAAGGCTATGGAAATTGATCCTGCTTCCTCAAAGGATATAATTGAAATGAGAAATATATTTAGAATGCGTAGAGATTTGGTTTATAAACTTTTGCAAGAAATTCCGGGATTTAAAGTACGGCTTCCTCAGGGTGCATTTTATTTTTTCCCGGATGTAAAGGATTTATATGGCAAAAATGTTACTGCAGATTCAATATTTGCAGCTACATACAAAAAAACTAAGATTAACGGTTCAGATGATTTATGCATGTATTTCCTTTACGATGCTAATGTTGCATTAGTTCAAGGGATTGCTTTTGGAGATGACAATTGTATCAGATTATCTTATGCAACCTCTGAAGATAAATTAATAGAAGCAGTGAAAAGAATAAAACAAGCTGTTTTAAATCTTAAATAATCAAATAATATTATAAAAAAAAGGGCTCGTTTGAGCCCTTTTTTTTATGCCATTTGAGTTGGATAACTTGGCGTAACATAATCTTTCAGATCATTCATCAACTTCTTTCTGGTAAAAAAAATTCTACTTTTAACAGTACCGATTGAAATATTCATTTCATTTGCGATTTCTTGGTATTTAAAACCATCAAGAAACATTTCAAATGGTTTACGTTGATCTTCATTTTTTTCTACTATTTTGTCATTGATATCTTTTACAAAATAACGCATATCAGCAGAATCTGAAGGACTAGAAACGTAGTTATTAAGATAGTACAAATCTTCAGATTGTTCAACGATTACTTTAGAACGTTGTTTTCTTCGATAATTATTGATAAAAGTATTTTTCATTATAGTATATACCCAAGCTTTAAGATTTGTATCATCCTTATAATAATCACTATTGAGTAATACTTTTAAATAGGTCTCCTGAAGTAAATCATTTGCATCGTCTTGATTAAGTGTCAGGGATAAAGCATATTGACGCAATCCTTGGTCGTAGCCCAATGCTCTTTCTATGAGATTATTTTTTGTTGTCATTTGTCATTATATTTAAGTATACAAACTAGAACAATAACCGTGCCATATTTTAAAAAAATTGAATTTGAAATAGTGATCTCAAAAAGAAATTCAAAAAGAGAATCGACAAAAATATCTTTTCTATAAATTTATCAGAAACCTGACAAAATTTCAGAACAATTTATCAAAGAACTGCCATGTCATGTTCGACTATTTCATATCCAAATCATTATTTGCAAAATATTCATATAGTTATAAAAAACAAGTGCAATATAATATAAAATCAACTGAAAAGCAAATAATTATTTGTTGAATTATCAAAGTAAACAAAAAAATCATAGCTTTGCTTTTTAAAAATAAAATTTATCACAGAATTATCTTAAACAAAATGTTAGACAGAATCAACAAAGGGTTAATAAAAACAATAGTATTATTGTTTTTCATTTCATTACAAATTCAATCCTATTCACAAAGCATTTCAATTATTGATGCAAAAAAAGCTGCTCAATGTTTTTTTGGAGCAGATGATGACGAGATTCCAAAACTTTCTTATATTTCTAAGAATGAAACAGATACATTCTATTATGTTTTTAACTACCGTAATTACTTTGTCATTTTTTCTGCCAATAAAAACTGTACTCCTCTCTTAGCCTATTCTTATGAAAGTAATTTTTATCCCGAGAATATTATTCCTCCCTTAAAAATGTGGTTAGATCATTACCAAAAGCAAATTTCCACTATAATTTCAGAGAACATAAAATACCCTGAAATGAACCAATCCTGGGAAAAATTTCTTAATTCTGAAACAAAGGCCTTTTCTGAAATTGAATTCGTTGATCCTTTTCTTTCTTCCAAATGGGGACAAGGTGACAATTTCAATTTTTATTGCCCGAGGGATCTGTCCGGAAGTAACGGACGTGCTGCAACCGGATGTGTTGCAACTGCAATGGCTCAAATAATGTATTATTACCGTTTTCCGAGAATTGGTGCCGGCAGTTATAGTTATGTTCATGAAGAATACGGAACAATATCTGCAAATTTTGGAACCACATTATACGACTATAATGCCATGCATGATATGCCATTTCACATTAATCCTGCAGCGAGTCTGCTTATTTCCCATTGTGGAGTTGCAGTTGATATGGACTACGGTCCTGACGGATCAGGCATGTACAATCACAAAGCAGCATATGCTATGCGAACTCATTTCAGATACTCTCCTGAAACTCAATATGTTTTCCGTGACAGCACCACCTTGGATTGGGATAGTCTAATAGTTTCACACTTACATAAAAGTATTCCTCTTTACTATGCCGGATGGAACAATCCCAATATTGACGGACATGCTTTTGTTTGTGACGGTTATCAGAAAGATAGCAATTCTGACTACTACTATCATTTTAATTTTGGCTGGGACGGATATGCTGATGGCTATTTTTATACTTCCGCATTGTCTCCGTCGGGATATAATTTTAATCTTGCCCAAGAAATTATCATTAATGGCTATCCTGATACATCTGCCAATATTTATCCTCTTTTTTTACAAACCGGCAGTGATACTCTTCGCAATGAATCAGGATCTTTTGAAGATGGAAGTGGTCCAATTGAAGGTTATGCAAACAATATGAATTATTACTGGATTATTAAACCTGATATTGATAGTATAGAATACATTAAACTAACACTTAAATACTCGCTAAATCAAAATGATACAATTTTCATTTCATCTAACGACCCATCAATGCAACCCATAATCCTTTTTGGTGATACTTCTTCCATTTCTATTAATGTTTTCGGCTCGGAAATTAAAGTAAATATGAAATCCGACTCACAAGGAAATGCTGATGGATTTGAGGGTAATTATATTACCTATTTCCCTCTTTTTTGTTCATCAACCATAATCAAGAGTAGTGCTTCGGGAACTGCTGAAGACGGGAGTGGCGACTCCGATTACAACAACTGTTCACGTTGCCAGATTGCATTCAGAATATTTAATGTCAATTATATCACTTTAAACTTTAACAACTTTGAAACAGAAGCAGATAAAGATATTCTTTACATTTATGATTATTCAACTTCAGAGCACCCATTATTGGCAACTCTTTCGGGCACGCTTCAAGATAATCAATACACTTTTAACACCAACAAATTAAATCTCATTTTTGAAACTTCTGCAGAAAATGCATATTCCGGGTGGGATTTGACATATACATCGGGAACTGTAGGGATTGATCAAATGGAGAATTCTCAATTCTGCATTATATACCCTAATCCTACCAATGGAATCATAACATTGCAAATTAATACTAATCAGGACCTTAATGACAACTTTTCAGTTGAAATAATTGATATTTACGGACAACTTATAAAAAAGCAACCAATAACTGAAATGGCAAATCGGATAGATTTATCAGATTTAGCATCAGGCATTTATATCTTCAAGGTATATAATAAAAAGCATAATTCGATTATTAAGCGAATAATTAAGTATTAATTAGATTATAAAAATTAAAAAATCATATAAACTCTATTACGAATCAATAACTCTGGCTTTATTATCGTGAATTTCTTTTTTTGTATTTTTGCCAGTCAAAAAACCGGCCCCGTAGTTCAGCTGAATAGAACGTCAGATTCCGGTTCTGAAGGTCGTGGGTTTGAATCCCGCCGGGGTCACACTAATTATTTATAAATAAAAATTTCTTACCAAAAAACAATGGATAAAAAAATAGCTATTATCACCGGTGCCAATGGTGGAATGGGCAAAATTCACACGAAAACACTTGTTAATGCCGGATATAAAGTAATAATGGCTTGCAGAAATATTCCAAAATCAACAAAGATATTCGAAAGTATAAAAGCAGAAACCGGTGGAAACATAGAACTTATTGAATTGGATTTAGCCTCATTCGCATCAATTAAAAATTTTGCCGAAATTATAAAATCCCGTTATACAGAAATTGACATTCTCTTGAATAATGCAGGATTATTATGTCATAAGTCGGAAGTTACAGAAGAAAACTTTGAAATGACAGTTGGTGTAAATTATTTGGGGCATTATTATCTAACATATTTACTTTTGCCTCTGATGAAAGAAAAAAGCAGAATTGTCAATATGGTTTCACTGACATTTAAATATGGAAAAATATCAGAAAATATTTTCAATCCATTAACAGACAAAGAGTTTAGAAGGTTTGAGACGTACTCTAACTCAAAGCTGGCTCTGCTTTACTTCACTCTCGATTTGGCTGAAGAATTAAAGGGAAGAGGAATAACTGTTAACTGTGCCGATCCCGGAATTGTAAGCACTGATATCATAAGAATGGGGAATAATATTATTGACCACTTGTGTGACCGTTATTTTCGTCCACTCATCAAGACTCCCGAAAAGGGCGCTGACACAATGCTCTATCTTGCTCTATCAGATGAAATAAAAGGGAAAACAGGTCTTTATTACGTCAATAGAAAAAATAAAAAAATTCCCAAATCAATTATTAATCACCCCCAAAGGAAATTTCTAAAAGAACAAACCGAAGAGATTATCAAAAACAATATTTAATTTCAAAGCAAATGATAACTCCAACATATTTAAAACCCGGTGATAAAATAGGACTTGTGGCTCCAGCCAGAAAAATTTCAATTGAAGATATTTCTAAAGCTATTGAATTGATTACTCTGGAAGGATTCAAGGTTGAATTTTCCCCCGAACTATTTGCATCAGACAATCAATATGGAGGGACCGACATTCAGAGAAAAAATAGTTTTCAGGAGATGCTTGATAATCCGGAAATCAAAGCCATATTAGCTGTTCGTGGAGGATATGGAAGTGTAAGAATAATTGATCATATTGATTTTACTCTTTTTAAAAAAAATCCAAAATGGATTTGCGGATATAGTGACGTAACTGTATTTCACTCTCACATTCATTCCAATTATAAAATAGAGACTCTTCATTGTACCATGCCTTTCAGCATCAATGACGATCTGTTTTCAACAAATAATATTCGGTATATGATTGATGCCCTTACAGGGAGAGAATTAAAATACAATACAGCTCCTCATTCCTTGAATCGTTATGGAGAAGCAAGTGGTATTGTTATTGGAGGAAATCTCTCTATCTTATATTCATTAATTGGCTCATTATCAGATATTAATACTGACAATAAAATTCTGCTGATTGAAGATCTTGATGAGTATCTTTATCATATAGACAGGATGATGATGAATTTGAAAAGGAGTGGAAAATTATCTAATCTTGCAGGTCTTATTGTTGGGGGAATGACAGAAATGAATGATAACACTGTTCCTTTTGGAAAAAGTGCCGAAGAAATAGTGGCGGAACATTGTGCAGAATACAGTTTTCCTGTATGTTTCAACTTCCCGGTTGGACATGGTGAAAAGAACTTTGCAATCAGATTAGGGCAGCACACCCATTTAACAGTTGATAATAACGGAGGAAATATCTTTCAGCAATAGAAAACATTTACTTAATTAAATATTCATAGTAGTTCATTTTATATGTAAACAATTTAAAATCAATAGTAATGAAAAGAATCAATTACTTTATTTTAAAATTATTCGGATACGATATTGATATAATTAATGTACCATTAGAAGCAAAAAAATGTGTTATTGCCTTTGCTCCACATACCAGCATGAGTGACTTTATTGTAGGACGCATGGCGTTAAGTGCGATGGGTGTTAAAACCGTTTTTTTGATAAAGAGTGAAGTTTTTTGGTGGCCGCTTGGCTCAATTTTAAAAAAGTTGGGAGGAATGCCTGTTGACAGAAAGAATGCCAGGAACTTCCATAAATTTGCTGCTGATCTTATCAGAAACAGTGATGAAATAGCCTTGTTGATTGCTCCTGAGGGCACACGAAAGAGAAATCCAAAGTGGAAAAAGGGATTTTATTTTATTGCCAAAGAGGCACAAGTTCCTATCATGCTTGGATATCTTGATTATACAGTAAAAAAAGGGGGAATTGGGAAAGTTTTCTATCCCGGAGATGATATTGAGGATGACATGACAGAAATAAAAAAATTCTATTATGGGATGAAAGGTATTCATAAAGGCAAATTTGATGTAGAAAATATGCCCTATGCTCATCCTGAATGGCTTTAATGTCTATAATAAAAAGTATTGGTTTTTTCTTCAGAAAATAAACTTTCTGTCAGATTGATTATTTGTTCTTCAGAAACATTACAATAATTTTCCCTCTCATTTTCAAAATCCTCAATTTTGCTTATTGTTTCAGTAACAGCAAGAAAAGAAGACCTATCCTCAATATTAATTTCATTTCTCAAAAGACTTACCGAGACTACATTTTTTACTTTTTGTAAATCGTGTGCAAGGCAATCATCATAAGTATAATTATAAAGAAAATCACTAATGAGTTCATCGGCTTTTCTTATATCAATCCCATTAGCCGGACGACCGGATAAAATGAATAAACCCGGGTCAAAAGTAGAACTAAGGCAGCAAGACAAATCATTGAAAATAGAATTATCCCTAACAAATTTCTTATAAAGAATAGAAGAGTGTCCATTGCTAAACATATCAGATATCAGGTTGTAGGTACAAAAATCAGGCGACTTACAATCACAGATTTTCCATGCTTTCATTAAATAATCATAGGGAATATTTCTATAAACTTCTAAAAATTTTGATTTTTGTTGAATATCCTCTTGTGGAAAATTGTTCACAATTTTTTCACCGGAAGGAATATCACCGAACCATTTTTCTACAAGATTAATAACCTCCTCACAAACAACATTTCCTGAAATGGTCAAAACTGCATTATTAGGTCTATAATACTTAAAGAAAAATTTCTTCATATCATCCATGGTAACATTCTCTATATGACTTAATTCCTTTCCTATAGGCAGCCATTTATAAGGATGTTTTTCGTAGACAAAATCATGAAAAAGTATTTTTCTATCGCCAAAGGGATTATTTAAATAATTCTCTTTAAATTCTTCGGAAACAACTTGTTTTTGAATTAAAAGTTGATCTTCGCTGAATGCCAGTTCAATCATTCTGTCAGACTCCAACCACAAAGCAGTTTCCAAATTATTGGCAGGCAATACTATATAATAATGAGTAACATCCTGAGATGTATATGCATTGTTAATAGCTCCAATTTTTTGCAAATGAAAATCATAATTAGCGATATTTTGTGACCCACAGAACATATAATGTTCAAAAAGGTGGCCCATTCCGGTTAATTCCGGATTTTCATTCTTTGAACCTACATTGTAAACCAAATTACAAGCAACAAGAGGAGTAAGATTGTCTTCATGAATAATTAGTCTTAATCCATTGTCTAGAATATGTCTTTTAAAATTTAACGGCACAATTTTTTTTTGTTGCAAAAATACTGAAAATAGACAAAATACGTTAATAAACTATCTATTTATATTTTAAAATTAAATGGCTTATATTTATCGGTTAGTTGTATTTTTGCTTATTAAAACAAAGCATACTTTATGGAATATTTTTTAGATATGGAAAAGGAGTTCTCATTGCCTGAGAAAGCCAAATATGTATTGATTCCGGTTCCTTATGATGGCACCAGCACATTTATCAAAGGATGCGACAAAGGTCCTGAAGCTATCATTGAAGCCTCGGACAGCCTTGAGCTTTACGACCCGCAATTCGGAATTGAAGCTTATAAATCAGGGATTCATACCGATAGGTTTCATTTTGAACTTATTACTCCAGAAACAATGGTTCAATCGGTTTATGACCGTGTAAATTATTTTCTTTCGAAAAAAAAATTGGTGGGATTATTGGGAGGGGAGCACTCTATTTCCATAGGAGCCATTAAGGCTATGAGTGAAAAATACACCAATCTATCTGTTTTACAAATAGATGCTCACGCTGACTTACGTGATGAGTATCAAGGTTCGGTCTATAATCATGCATGTGTAATGCGAAGAGCTCAAGAATATGCAAAAGTTGTCCAGGTGGGAATAAGAAATGTATGTATTGAAGAAAAAAACAACATTATTGAAGAAAACATTTTTTATGCCCACAATATTCACCATAACTCAGACTGGATGAAGGAAGCCCTTGATCGATTGACAGAGAATGTGTATCTCACAATTGATTTGGATGGATTTGATCCGGGAATCATGCCGGCGACCGGCACTCCATTACCGGGTGGGTTAAGTTGGTACATTGTTATAGATTTTATAAAATTACTTTGTCAATCAAAAAAGATTGTCGGTTTTGATGTCGTTGAACTATGTCCTCAACCGGGGCAACATGCATCCAACGTATTAGCAGCAACATTGGTCTATAAAATCATTACCATACTTGAATCTTCAATCCATTAATTGTGAGACAATCACCCTAAAATAATCACAAAATGTTGTATCTTTGTCCCCAACTTTTCAAGTCATGATCAAAAAATTTTATTTTTTTCTTCTTATTTGCTTATTCTCTTCAGGGGTTAAAGCTCAAACAGGAGGAAATAACATCTATAATTTCCTTGATTTCAGTTATTCAAGCAGAATTGCAGCCCTTGGAGGAAGTTTGATTTCCGTTTACGATGATGACCCGACGCTCATTAACTACAATCCCTCATATATCAGTAAAAGGCACAACAATTCCTTGTCTTTGAATTTTACTGATTTCTTTTCGAATGTCAATTATGGTTCAGCTCTTTATTCACACACATTCAAAAAGGCCGGTAGTTTTGCATTAGAGATGAGATATGTGGGATATGGAAAGTTTATCTCTACTGATGAAATTGGCAATCAGCTAGGGTTCTTTGGTGCTAACGATTTGGCAATGACAATTGGATGGGGGCGTCAGTTAGACAGTAATTTTTCTATCGGGGCCAATCTAAAAATGATATATTGTTCTTATGAAAGCTACTCTTCTTTTGGTCTTGCATTAGATGTAGCCGGAAGTTACTACAATCCTAAAAAGAATATTTCATTAACACTGTTATTTAAAAATATTGGATCCGAACTAAAAGCCTTTACCCCGGGCAATTTCGAAAAAACTCCTTTTGACATTCAAATCGCCTTTTCTCAGCGTTTTAAATATCTGCCGGTTCGTTATCATATTTCCTTACATTCTCTTTACAAATGGGATATGGCATACGTGGGAGAAAATGACCCTTTTTTGGAAACAGATGCCTTAACAGGTGATATAAAATACCCCTCAAATGTTTCGAGATTTTTTGACAATTTCTTCCGACATATGATTTTCGGTATAGAAATTATACCAACAAAATACCTCTCACTTCAGTTTGCATATAATCATAATCAGCATCAGGAAATGAAAATTCCTCAAAAAAAATCATTTGCCGGATTTTCCTATGGTTTTATGATCAATATCAAATCCATTAAGATTGGTTTTTCCCGTTCACACTTCGCGGTCGGAGCTGTTCCTAATTACTTTACCTTTGCTGCAAATATTGATGAATTAGCAAAGCTATCTAAAAATAAAAAAACCAAAAAATTAGAAAGACTAAATTAAATAATCACATGCCAATTCCTTTTTCTCCTCCTCGCATTGATGAAAAAACCATTGCAGAAGTATCTGCTGCTCTTAGATCCGGATGGATTACTACAGGTCCTAGAACCAAAGAGTTTGAAAAAAAAATTGCATCTTATTGTAGTGTTAAAAATGTTGTATGTGTTAACTCTGCCACTGCTGGTTTAGAATTGATTCTACGATGGTTTGGCGTGACTGAGGGAGATGAAGTAATTATTCCTTCATACACTTATTGTGCAACAGCAAATGTTGTAATTCATTGCGGGGCTACACCAGTGATGGTTGATGTGTGCAAAGATTTCAATATTTCCATTCACAACATTGAAAAGGCTATTACAAAAAAAACGAAAGTAATTATTCCTGTTGACATAGCAGGACTTCCCTGTGATTATGATGAAATCAACGCACTGGTCCATCATCCTGATACCATAAAATTATTTGAACCAAAAACTGAGGAACAGAAAAAACTTGGACGAATATTAATTCTATCCGATTCAGCGCACTCTTTTGGGGCAATCTATAAAGGGAAACATACCGGCAGCCTCACAGATATTACCGTGTTTTCTTTCCATGCAGTAAAAAATCTTACTACAGCTGAAGGAGGTGCAATCTGCTTAAACCTTCCCTCAGCGTTTGACCAGGACTCTATCTATAAAGATCTGTCAATAAAATCATTACATGGCCAAAGTAAAGATGCCTTATCCAAAATGAAATTAGGAAACTGGAAATATGATGTATTTGAAGCAGGTTATAAATGCAATATGACTGATGTACTGGCATCCATTGGGTTGGTTGAACTGGAAAGATATGAAGATGATATGCTTGTAAGAAGAAAATTTATCTTTGATTCCTATAGTAAGGCTTTTACAAAATACAGCATCTTCGAACTGCCACAATATGAAACTCCTGATAAAAAAAGCTCCTATCATGTTTACACACTAAGAATTAAAAATATATCAGAACAACAAAGGGATGCTATTATGGAAGAAATATTTAGAAATGAGGTGGCTGTTAATGTACATTTCATTCCTCTTCCAATGCTCAGCTTTTACAAGAAACTGGGTTTCCAAATAGGCAATTTTCCGGTTTCATATGATAATTATTCCCGTGAAATAAGCTTACCTGTATATTACGATCTCAGTAATGAAGATATTAATACTGTTATAGATATTGTGATAAATAGCGTACAGTCAATTCTCAAAATAAATTAATGTCATTCAATATATTATGAATAAAATTCGATCCTTTTTAATTATCATATTTATATTACTAACTGTAAAAGTATTCTCACAGGAAGTAAAATTTAACATCGTATCATCAAAAGATTATGAAATATTCCTAAGAGTTGATTTTCCGGAATTCAAGACGACTCAAGTAGACGTCAATGGAGAAATTATGAATAAATTACAAATGAAAGGTAGCTATCCCGTGAACGAAATCGGGGCTCCTGAACTTTTACTTACTTCAACCTCTCTAATAATACCTGAAGATGCAAACACAACAGTTGAGTTAGTTGAATCTGATCATTATGAAATATCTGATTTTGACTTAGTTCCTTCAAAAGGAAGAATATTAAGAACGATAGATCCTTCCACTATTCCCTATCAAAAAGGGGCTCAATATCAGCTAGATTCTTTGCTTCCAGCAAATCCTTTCTTTTTAAGGGATCCCTTTATTTTAAGGGATTATCAAGGAATTTCATTGATTTGTTATCCTTTTCAGTATAATTCCACTCAGAAAATTCTGAAAGTATACAAATCCATGTTAATTTGTGTCAAATTTGACAAAAGGAATGTTCAAACTGAACCTCAAAAAATCACAAGTGAATTTAATGAAATATATAAATCTCAATTTATAAACTACCAACAAAGCAACTATTCGCCATCGATTGAAGAAGGGGACTTATTGATAATTGCTCCTGAAAATTATATTCCGGCATTAATTCCTTTGTCAAACTGGAAAATCAAGAACGGAATCCACACAGAAATAATAGCACGTGAAACTATCGGGAACACTTGTGCTTTAATCAGATCCTATATTACAAATTACTATAACGATCATAATCTTGCGTATGTCATTTTGGCAGGTGATAATTCTCAGATTCCCTCCTATATTCTTGGGGGTGAATCCTGTGACAATTATTACTCAGAAGTTGCCGGATCAGATAATATTCCTGACATTTTATTAGGAAGAATTTCAGCAGAAACGGTAGCTCAAGTCAGCACACAAGTTCAGAAATTCATTCAATATGAGCAAAATCCACCTGAGAACTCCCATTTTGCACGTTTTTGTGGAATTGGTTCTGAAGAAGGCCCCGGAGACAATAACGAGTATGATTATGAACACATAAGAAATATAGACAATTTACTTTTAAATTATCATTATAGTTCAGGATATGAATTTTTCGAAGGGAGTCAAGGAGGTTTAGATGGAGCAGGAGATCCAACCTCAACTCAAGTTTCAAATGCCCTAAATAATGGTGTTGGAATTTTGAATTACTGTGGTCATGGCTCATATAATGCATTTGGAACGAGTGGCTTTAGCTCCGGAAATATCAGCTCCTTGTCAAATTACAACAAACTTCCTTTTATCATTTCAGTTGCATGTCAGAATGGAGATTATGTAAATCAAACCTGTTTTGCTGAAAGTTGGATGCGGGCAACCAATAATGGGGAATCAACCGGGGCAATAGGAGTATTAATGTCATCTATCAATCAACCCTGGGATCCTCCAATGGCCGGGCAAGATGAAATAAATAATGTTCTTACTGAATCTATATCAGGCAATATTAAACGTAGATTTGGAGGAATTGTATTTGATGGTCTTCTAAAAATGTTAGAAATTTATAATGATGTTGAAACATACAGAACATGGCTGATCTTTGGCGACCCCTCTTTAATGTTAAGAACAGCAATTCCTCAGGAGTTATCGGTTAATCACCTGTCAAATATACCTATAGGGGTAACAAATATTTCGTTCACATCACCAATTGAAGGGAGTAAAATTGTATTATCCTGCAACAATCAAATATTGGCACAGGGCTATATTAGTAATGGATTATTAAATTTAGCAATTCCTACTACATTAACTCTTCAGGATACCATTCAAGTACTTGCGTCAAAATACAATTATATACCATATCAAGGAGTAATTAGTTTCATTGCCAGTGGCCCTTATTTAGGTTACGACTCTCATTCATTTGCAGAAATAATCGGTAATAACAACCTTATCCCCGATTACGGTGAAACTGTTGAAATGACATTGTGTCTTAAAAATTGTGGAACAGAATCTACCAACAACATACTACTTACTCTCAGAACATCAGATCCTTATATTTCAATACTAGACTCAACGACTTCGATTGCTCAGATTAACAACGGATATACCAATTGTTCAAACTCTACATTTAAGTTTCATGTTGCCAATGATATTCCTTTTGGACATATAGTCAATTTTAGCATCCAGCTAAAATACAACAATAATACATATTGTATTAATTTACAACAAGTTATATATGCACCAAATTTTGAAATTTCAGATTATGTTATTGATGATTCAGGCTCAAATGTTGATATTAATAACCAACTGGACATTGCTGAAAATTGTATGATCAAAATTCCATTACATAATTGTGGAAATTCTGCATCAAGATTTGGGAATATATCTCTCATTTGTTTAGATGGGAAACTTATCATTGAAAATCTGGTCAATATGATTCCCGCCATTGGAGTTGACAATGAATATACCGCCTCTTTTAGAATATCGGTTAATCCTAATGTAACTGAACCCGGTTCAACGAATGTCAGGGTAGTATATCGATATGGGTTATATTCCATAATCAAAGATTTTACAATTCCAATCGGAACAACCATTGAAGATTGGGAAACAGGAACATTTACCAAATATGATTGGGAAAACAGTTCAACCTATCCTTGGGAATTGACGACTTTAAATTGTTTTGAGGGCACTTACTCAGCACGTTCAAAAGAGATTAGCAACAACCAGACTTCTCAGTTAAGCATTTCAATTAATGTAGCAAATCCGGATTCCATTTCATTTTATTATTATGTTTCATGTGAAGAAGGCAACGGGTACCTATATGACCGACTTGAATTTTATATTGACAACACTTTGCAATCCTATTGGGATGGTGAGACATCATGGACCAGAGCTGCTTTTCCCGTTACTGCCGGTAATCATACTTTCTATTGGAAATATATCAAGGATACTTATGTTGCAGAAGGGCAAGATCTTGCAATGATTGATTATATTAGTCTTCCTCAGAAAGTAAGAGAGACATCCATTGAGAACTTTGAAAATGTTTCGGTCACTATTTTTCCCAATCCTACTTCAAATTATGTGAATATTGACATTAAAAATTGTGATTTTGCAATAAACCAAATTGAAGTTTTGGATGTTTATGGAAAATTGATTAAAAAAGAGAGTTTTTCAGGAAACAGTGGAAAAATTGACATGAGTAATTTGTCGCAAGGACTCTATATACTGATCATTCGAGAAGGAAATAATATATTGAATATTCATAAAATAGTAAAAAAATAAGATTTTAAAATAAATGAAGAAAAATCCTCTAATACTCATTGTAAACGACGACGGTCATGAAGCAAAAGGTCTTGCGGCCATGGTTAAAGCGGCAAAAGAATTTGGCGAAGTTGTTGTAATAACTCCTGACGGACCTCGTTCAGGGATGGGACATGCCATTACTATGAATGTTCCGTTAAGAATAAAACTATATCATACTGAAGAATCGATCCCCTATTATCGCACCAATGGAACACCTGTTGACTGTGTAAAGCTTGGACAACGCGTAGTACTTAAAGATCGCAAAATTGATTTGGTGCTATCCGGGATTAACCATGGATCAAATTCATCTGTAAGTCTTATTTATTCAGGGACCATGGCTGCAGCAATTGAAGCAAGTTTTGAAAACATTCCGGCAATTGGCATCTCACTGGTTGACTACTCTCCTGATGCTGATTTTTCAGCCTCAATTGAAGTATCTAAAAAGATTATATACAAAGTCCTGAACAATCCGTTTCCGGATCATACCTGCTTAAATGTTAATATTCCTCAAGGTAAGTACGAAGATATAAAGGGAATTAAAATTGCCCGACAGACCAATGGCTATTGGCATGAGGATTTAGAAGAGCGCATTGATTCATTTGGGAGAAAATATTACTGGCTAACCGGTCATTTGGTAGATCAGGATTTAAAAGAAGATAGTTGTCAATGGGCTTTAACAAATAATTACGTTTCAGTTCAGCCGGTTCAATTTGATATGACAGCCTATCAGCATATACAATCATTAAAATACATTGAAGAATGATAGAAAAATTAAGAAGAGACAACATCTGGATGGGAATTTTATTAGGACTTGTTATTCCCGCCGCCTTATTTGGAATTTTATATGGAATTATTGCCATCATTGAAAACTATACCGGAAAAATTGCATTTGTATCCATTCAAAAAGTATTATTATTAAGTATAATTCCCAATTTGTTTTTACTGCGCTACTATCTACTTAAGTTAAAATACGATTTAACCGGGCGCGGAATTCTTTTAATTACTTTTATTTGGGGAGTTTTATTTATAGTTCTGCACTTTGTTATCAAACAATAACTAGGCGCAACAAGGCTCATCATATCCACTCCTCATACTTAAAAAATGAGATTCCGAGTGAAATTTATATAAACAACTAAGAGTTATGCATCTAATTCTTCGAACTCAGAATTATTGCTTATAAATTCAGGGACAATTTCTTTCATTTTTTTCACAATAATATGAGGTTTTTCATTTTTCAACTTCACAAGTTCTGCAATATGTTCTGACACCTCTTCATATTGGCAGGGATTAACCTTAGCAATCATAATTTTATTATGATTAGTTTTAATTGAATTCTCCTGAATAGTAAGCAGTTCCTCAAATAATTTTTCACCCGGACGAAGACCGGTAAACTCAATTTTAATATCTTTTCCCAATTCAAGTCCCGATAGTTTAATCATTTTAGTAGCTAAATCATAGATTCTTACAGATTTGCCCATATCAAAAATAAAAATTTCGCCTCCAAGTCCCATTGCCCCGGCATTGATTACGAGTTGACAAGCTTCGGGAATAGTCATAAAAAAACGGGTAACATCAGGGTGGGTAACCGTAATAGGTCCGCCTTCCTCAATTTGTTGACGAAAAATAGGAATTACAGAACCATTAGAACCCAAAACATTGCCAAATCTTGTAGTAATAAATTTTGTTGAATCCTGATAAAAATTCAGGGACTGGACATAAATTTCGGCGATTCTTTTGGATGCACCCATAACATTAGTCGGATTTACTGCTTTATCGGTTGAAATCATCACAAATTTCTTCACTTCATATTTGACAGCTAAATCAGCCAATAGTCGTGTTCCCTCAACATTTGTTTTAATAGCCGCATTAACATTTTCTTCCATGAGAGGAACGTGTTTATAGGCTGCCGCATGAAAAATAATACTTGGTCTAAAATGGGAAATAATCTCTTCCATACTCACATGATCACAAATATCGACTATTTTAATTTCAATATTTCTCAATCTATTAATTAAAAAACATTCATTTTGAAGATAGAAAGTAGGAGTTTCGGCATTATCAATCAGGATCAGTTGTTTGTAATTAAAATTCATCACCTGGCGAACGATTTCACTTCCAATCGAACCGGCAGCTCCGGTAATTAAAATTGTTTGATTACGTAAGTCTCTGTTAACTAATGTCTCGTCCAGAACAATCGGATCACGGTCAAGCAAATCTTCTATCTTAACTTTTTTAATCTGTTTAAAACTCAGTTCCCCGTTTATCCACCTCATCACCGGAGGTACAATCAAGACTTTAACATTAAATTGCAAAGCAATTTCAGTAACTTCATTAATTTTTTGGGGTGGAAGGTTTTGGATTGCAATAATAAGAAAAGCGATATCATTTTTGGAAAAGTAATCAGCCATATCCTTATATCCTAAGACAAAAATACTTTCTACATTTTTGCCGATTTTTTTCGAATCTTCATCAAAAAAAGCCAAAACATTATATTTACTCTCGGTATCTCTATCTAATGCTCTTTTAGTAGTAATTCCGGCTTCACCAGCCCCAAAAATCACAATATTTTTCTTTAATTTAGTAGGATTTACTTTTTCCAAATAAACGATTTTGAATGCAAATCTGTAAAAAACCATTATTACAGTAGTAATAAAAAACTCCATTATAATCACAGAAGTCGGCACGATAAATACCTTAACAAAAGTAAAAGAAACCAAATTCATCAATCCCAGAAAAAGAGAAGCAGCGAGGCAGGAAATAAAAATTCTAATAACATTTTTAGTATTAGTAAAACGAACAACAATTTTCTGAGTACCGAAAAGTAAGAAAAAAAGCAATCTAACGGCCACAATGACAAGAGGCACATAAAGATAATCTTCTCCTGAAAAATGGGCAGGAATATGAAAATTGTCACGAAGTATAACTGCAAAAAGTGCTGCCAGAAAAACAAAAGAAATATCAAGCAACAAAATCACCCATGAGGGCACTATATCAAATTTCTTAATGTATTGTTTCATATAATCATCTAATTATCAAAATATAATATCAAATTTCCCCATGATTCAAAAATTATTCCAGAACATACACTCTGGGGACTCTTCTTGAAATTGAAGTAAGCAATTCATAGGGAATTTTATTAATTTTCAGGGCAACTTTATCAACCGTGTTCATATCTCCATATACAATAACTTCATCACCAACAACGGCATTAATACCGGAAATGTCAATAACAGCCATATCCATTGATATTTTACCGACAAGAGGAGCAAAAGAGCCATTCACATATACTTCGCCAACCCCATTGCTCAACTCACGAGGAAGTCCGTCAGCATATCCAATTGGAATAATGGCCACTTTCATTTCCTTTTCAGCAATAAAAGTTCTGTTGTAACCGATTGAATCTCCGGCAGGAATTCTCTTTACCTGTGTGATCAGCGTTTTTAAAGTAACCGGATTCATCAAATGCATTTTATCCTTCTCAATCGGCGAATATCCATACAAACCAATTCCAAGTCTTACCATTTCAAACTGAGCATCAGGGAAACGCGAAATGCCGGATGAATTCAAAATATGACGTAAAATGGGATAAGAAAAACAACTTCTTATTTGATCGGCAACTTCAGTAAAATAGTTTATTTGATGTTTCGAAAAGGTATCTTCTCTTTCATCTTCAGCAGCAGCCAAATGAGAAAAGACAGAAGCAATCTTAAGTTGTGGATTTTGTCTCACAATCTCAATCAACTTGGCAATATCTTGTTTTTCAAAGCCAAGCCTGTGCATTCCTGTATCAATTTTTATATGAATATTAAAACTTGTAATTTCGGGATGCAACGAAAGTGTTTTTTCCAACTGATTAAGATAATAAAAATTATAAATTTCAGGTTCCAGAGAGTAATTAACCATCTTTTCGAAACTATGAGCTTCTGCTCCAAGAACAATAATTGGAGTAGTAACATTTCTATTTCTTAAACGCACTCCTTCATCAGTATAGGCTACTGCAAGGTAATCGATATTATGATAACTTAACTCATTAATAAGTTCAACATCCCCCAAACCATAACAAAGAGCTTTAACCATAGCAATAATTTTGGTTGATGGTTTAATTAGACTTTTATAATAATTCAAATTATTAATAATTGCAGACAGATTAACGGATAATATAGTCTGATGGGTCTTCATTTTCAAAAGATCAACAATTCTTTCGAAATGGAAACTCCGGGCTCCTTTTATTAAAATGGAAGTTTGTTGTAAATTAATTCGGTCAATATCCCTGATCAGCTCATCAGTAGTTGAATAAAAATATTGTTCTTTTATTTTAAAAAGTTTTTGTTTCTGAAAAAAAATCTTCCCAACAGCGATGAACCGAGTTATATTATTCTTTTCCAGTAAATGAAAAATTTCTTCATAATCGGCATCTGAAAAAGACGAAACCTGCTCAAAATCAGAAATAATAAGGCATTTATCAGGAAGCTGAACCTGAGAATTGAGAAAATCCAAAGCAATACGCAAAGAATTGATATCAAGACTATAGGTGTCATTAATCACAATCGACTGATTTAGAGCTTCAATAATTTCCATTCGCATGGAAACAGGGGTTAGCAATGCAAGTTTTTGATTAATGATTGAGACAGGAAATTTTAAAAAGAGCAACAACACGGCAGCATTTAAAGCATTTTCTATTGAGGCAGCATCTACAAAAGGAATTGTAAATGATTGATTATCAATATCAATAACAGTATGATTTTTAAAATTTTTTCTATTTGATATTTTATAAAAAGAATCACTTCGGGTTCCCCAAGATAATTTTGTTAATTTCTCATATTTACTATCTTTTAATTCATTATAAATCAATTCATTGTCATCACAATAGATTAATGAATCTGCCTTATTAAAAAGCGTAAGTTTCTCTACAAGTTTTTCGTGATTATCTTTAAAAAACCGGGAATGGGCCTCCCCTATATTAGTTAAAATGCCAATTGTAGGTTGAATGATTTTGGCTAATTTAATCATTTCGTCCGCTTTAGAAATTCCAGCTTCAAAAATTCCCAGCGTATGATTTTTATTCATTTGCCAAACTGATAGCGGAACGCCAATTTGCGAATTATAGCTATTTGGATTTTTCACCACATTGTAATCATCAGCTAACATCAGAGAAAGCCACTCTTTAACAATTGTTTTTCCATTACTACCCGTAATTCCAATGACAGGAATTGAAAACTCCTTGCGGTGAAATGAAGCAATTTCTTGTAAAATTTCCACAGCATCCCTAACCTGAAGAAAATTGGCTTGACTATATTGACGGAATTTATCAAGAGATTCGGTTACAACAAAATTGAGCACCCCTCTTTTAACCAAATCTTCAATATAACGATGACCGTCATTTTTGTCCGTTTTTATAGCAAAAAAAAGTGTCTGAGCCGGAAATGAAACTGAACGACTATCAAAACACAATTCGGAAATATTGGATTGGGTATCAAAAATTATTGATTTTTCAGGTTTTATTAAGTCTGCAATTTTGCTAATTTCAAGCATTTTCACTAATTAATTTGATGCCTCAAAAATAATGAAAAAGAATACAGGTAATTAAACAAAAGAAAATAAAACGTTTATAATCTGAGGTCGATTGAAAAATCAAACAAAAATATTAGCTTTATTGAGAAGAAAAACTATTTCACAGAAAATCAAAAACAATTAAGAATCTAACATTTGGGGAGTCCAAAAGTCATTATTCATCATTAAAATTCTCATTCCAGAGGTCAGGTCGACGTTTTCTGGTTCTCTTCAACTGCTGTTCGAGTTCCCACTCCCTGATAAGTTTTTCGTTACCGGAAAGGAGCACCTCAGGAACTTTATGTCCTTCAAAATCAGCAGGACGTGTATATACAGGAGCAGAGAGCAGTCCATCTTGAAAGGAGTCTGACAAGGCAGATGTTTCATCATTCAGCACACCCGGAATAATTCGGGCAACTGCATCCACAATAGTCATGGCTGCGATTTCACCACCTGATAGGACAAAGTCACCGATGCTAATTTCTTCGGTAACAAAAAGTTCCCTAACTCTTTCGTCGATTCCCTTATAGTGCCCACAAAGGATAATCATATTTTTACAAAGAGAAAGGCGATTAGCACTTTGTTGATTAAAAGTAGCCCCTGCAGGAGCAGTCAACAATACACTATCGTATTCTCTTTCTGACTTCAGATGATTGATACATCGGGCTATCGGTTCCACCATCATCACCATGCCGGGAGCTCCTCCGAAAGGATAGTCATCCACTCTTTTGTGCTTATCCAAAGAGTAATCACGAATATTGTGAAGAAAAATTTCCAAAAGATTCTTTGACACAGCTCTTTTGATAATTGACTGCGAAAAGACTCCGGAAAACATATCTGGAAAAAGGGTTAAAATATCAATTCTCATGGTTATAATTTTTCAATCAACATCATTCCGTCCCTGAAAGGAAGAATCATATTCTTTACGTTTAAATCTTGTTGAATATAATCATTAAAAGCCATTATAGCCTTAGTATCTTTATCATTTTCAGGAACATCATTCAACACCTTCCCACTCCAAAGAACATTGTCAACCAACATAATAGCTCCTTTTTTCATTTGGGGGAGAATCAATTTATAATAGGCTAAATAGTCTTTTTTATCTGCATCCACAAAAACCAAATCCCACGATTTATTCAGATTTGGAATTAATTCGAGTGCATTGCCCAAAAGCAGGTTTATTTGGGTTTCATAACCAGACTTGGAGACATATTTTCTTATGATATCTTCCAATTCTATATCAACTTCAATAGTATCAATTTTCCCATTTTGGAGAAGCCCTTCCGCAAGACAAATTGTCGAATATCCTGTAAAAGTACCAATTTCTAGAACATTTTCGGGTTTTATCATCTTAGCAATAAAAGTAAGAAAAGCTCCTTGTAATTTGCCCGAAATCATACGCGGTTTAACTACTTTTAGGTTTGTTTCGCGATAAAGCTGATAGAGGAGTTCTCTTTCATCCGAAGTATGTTCTTCGCAATACTCTTCTAATTCCTGAGCAATCAGATCAAACATTATTATTCTTTTAAATTTATGAATACCATACTTTAAAACTATTTTCCATCAGGGCATTCACTTAATTTCACCCATAATTTTTGTCACTTCTTCTTCGGTTTTGGTCAGTTTATCTTTACATATTTTAATAAGAAGCGAAGCTCTTTGAATCTTAGAAGACAAGTCGTCCACAGAAATATCGGCATTTTCCATCTGACGAACAATTTCCTGAAGCTCTTCAAATGCTTCAGTATAAGTGGGTGTCGGGTTTGGGGTTTTCATAGTTACTAGAATATTAATTAATGTTCATAAAAAAAAGTATCTGTTTTCAGAAAAAATCAAGTTACCACACTCTTAATTTCTCCTTTATATAGTTTTGTTACAATTTCATCTTTGGGTTTAACATCATTTGAATCGGTAATTGACTTTTGATTCAAATAGGTGATACTAAATCCCCGTCTGAGAATATTATCCGGGTGAAGCAATCCCAGTTTTGCATCTGCATTATTGATTTCTACTTTTTGTTTATTCAGCAACTGTTTTGAAAAGAGGTGCAACAATTGTTTATTATTCTCAATCTTTTTTGCCTGAGGATCAATAATTTTTGTGAAATTAAATTTAAGATTATTAAGGGCATTGTTGATAGAAGTCTTCTCCAGATTAATACGGGTTTTCATTTCAAACAGGAGCATATTTTCCAGCTGAGTAATTCCGGCTCTTTCTTTAGCGGTTATTTGAAGTGCTAAAGAAGCATATTTACTTTCTATTTGATTAATTATATTTTTTTCACGGGTTAAAAATTGAGCGGCAATATTATTTCTGAAGTACTCAAGCTGAGCAACTTTATTTTTTTCTTCTTTAATAATAACAGAAGCCTTTGAAAAAATATAAGATTTATTTTCTTCAATAATTTTATCGAAATTATGGTATCGTTCAATATAGAAGTTGGCCACATCAGTAGGAGTAATTTTACTTTCGAAGGCCACCATATCGGTAATAGTTTCATTAGTAGAGTGACCTATTCCGGCAATAATCGGCAATGGGAAATTAGCCACAGCACTAACCAGTCGATAATCATCATAGCAACTCAATCCGACATCTCCCCCGCCGCCCCGTATGATGACAACGCAATCAAATGGAGCTGATGCATTTTTAATTTCATTCAATTGAGCAGGAATGGTGATGATTGCTTTATCCCCTTGCAGAATGGATGGAAAAAGGTGACAATAAAAACGATAGCCATAGGCGTTATTATTCAGTGTTACCATAAAATCGCTATACCCTTTACTGGTTTCAACAGATATTACGGCTATTCGCTGTGGTAACAGAGGCAGTTTTTTCTCCTTATTAGCATTAAAGATCCCCTCTTTTTTCAGTTTTTCGATAACCATCAATTTATTTTTGGCCATTTCCCCGAGGGTATAGGTGGGTTCAATATCCTGAATAAAGAGAGAAAGCCCGTGTTTCATATCAAACTCAACAGTAGCAAGGCAAAGGATGCCAATTCCTTCTTTGAGCGGCTCCCCGGTAATTCTACGGAAACGCTCATTGATTGCCTGATATTGGGCAGCCCATATAATAGCCCGCATTTGTGCTTTTGTCTGCGTTCCTTCCTTTTCGACAAGTTCAGGATAGCAATGGCCTGAGCGGGGATAGAAATTAAGTTTAATAATTTCCGCTTTTATATAATAGGCACGGGGATAGTTTTTAGCAATCACCGAACGCAAGCTGGCCCCTATCTCCGACAGGGTATAAATAGGATGATCATTAAAAGTTTCTCTATGATTTTCCATTAAAATATGCGTCCGCCAATAAAGGTCTTTATAATTTTACCAAAAACTTTTTTCCCGTTAAAAGGAGTATTTTTCCCTTTAGAGACAAAAGTGGATGAATCTATAACAAACGGAGTATTCAAATCGAGCAGGGCAAAATCTGCCCTCATCCCCACTTCAAATTTTCCTTTGTTCAATTTCATAATTTTGGAAGGATTTGTTGACATCAGATTTACAAGTTGGGGAAGTGTAAGAAAATTGCCCATTACCAGTTTTGTATAGCATAAAGAAAAAGCAATTTCGAGACCGGTCATTCCGGGGGAACCGTTCAGTTTATCTTCGGCACTATGCGGTGCATGGTCGGTAGCAATGGCATCAACCAGTCCTGTTTGCATTGCATTGATAAGGGCATCAATGTCTTGCTGTTCACGGAAAGGAGGATTTACACGATAATAATTGGCTTCTGAAGCAGTGGCACTAATATGATGAGGGGTCACTTCGCAGGTAACTTGTAACCCTTTAGCTTTTGCTTTTGCAATAGCTTCCACAACTTCCTTTGTGCTGACATGGCAAAAGTGGATTCTCCCTCCGGTTTTTTCACAAAGGTTCAAATCCCTGATAGTCATGTTATTTTCTGCCAATCGCATGTCTGAAGAGCTGAATCGGGCATCTTCCTCGTGAGCCATGATGCAGATATCTTTTTCTTTACATATATTGAAGATTTCTTCCATTATGGGATCATCGTTCACCCCTCTTCCATCATCTGTAACAAATAATATTTCTCCTTTTTTCAAAACCTTAAGATGTTCTATATCTTTCCCTTCCAGATCTTTTGTCATGCTAAGGGTTTGATTGGCAAAAATAGTATGCAGGGCTTTTATTCGGTCTTGTACATCGCGAACCAAATCCATGGAACTGCATACCGGTTTGGTATTTGGCATTAAATTAACTGCACTATATCCACCTTTAACAGCAGCCATACTTCCGGAAAAGATATCCTCTTTATAGGTAAAACCGGGATCTCGGAAATGAGCATGTAAGTCAGTAAAAGCAGGCACCAGCACGTACTCTTTTCCGGAATAATCATACACTTCTCCATCATCCTGCAAGTCAACACCCAAGGCAGAAATAATTCCGTTTTTTACCTGGACATCCCCAATAAAATCTTTGTCAGGATCAATAATTCTTATATTTTTAATCAGCATAATAATCAAGTTTGCAATGCAAAAATACGATTTTTAGTGAAACAAGGGGAAAGATAAAATGGGGTGGATTAATTCACATTTTAAGAATCATAAAGTATGAAGAGATCTATTGTGAATAAAAAAATTAAAAAAGAGTAATTTTTAAAATAATCCTATATTTTTGCATTCAAAAAAATAATCTCACACGAAAAGATTAAGAGAAAATAATAATAACCAGGGTGTTATGCGTTAGCGATTGCAGCGTAAACTCCACAAGGCGTGGGGTTTGGGGCACAGGGAGCAGCAGAGCGACCGGAGGAAGCTACTGCAGCGACCATGAGCCCCATAGCCAACGCCTGTGGAGTTAAAGCGTAAAGCGCGACGGCGAAGCCGGAACGCCCAAATAAAAATGAAAACAAAATGAAAACAATTGTAATTTATTACTCCAAGAGTGGCAATAATAAATATCTTGCCGAAAAAATTGCTCAAAAATTAAGCTGTGACATTGAGCTTTTACGTCCGAAAATTAACGCTTTTCTTTTTCTGATGTTACGCATTGGGTTCGGAAACAAAAAACTAATTCACCGGATGACTGAATACGACCGTGTTATTCTTTGCGGTCCGGTCTGGATGGGATCCTTGATTTACCCATTAAAAAGCTTCCTTACGAAGCATATAGTGGAGATTAAAAATCTCATTTTTGTCACTTGCTGCAGTAGTAGTTTCGAAACTAAAGACGATAAATATGGCTACAATCATGTCTTTTCTATTGTCAAAGAGATAGCCGGAGAAAAATGCACTTACTGCGAAGCATTTCCTATCCAGATGGTCGTTCCCAAAGAAAAACATAATGACGGAGAAGTTATGATGAAAGCCAGATTATCGGATGATAATTTCAATGGAGAAATTCAGGAGTATTTTAATAGGTTTATCGAAAAAATTGGATAAGAAACCACCTGAAAGAGGCAAAATAATAAGATCTAAATTGGGTTTTCTAATTGATAAATTTATCTATTTTACAGATGAATAAAAGAAGATTTACTTTCACAAATAAAAAAAAACGACTACTTTTGCAAGGCTAAATGAAATAAAAATGAAAAAGAGGTTTATCATTTCAGGAGGGGGAACAGGGGGCCATATTTTTCCGGCTCTTGCCATTGCCAACAGATTAAAAAAAGAGAATCCAAAAGCTGAGATATTGTTTATCGGTGCAAAGAACAAAATGGAGATGAAGCGTATTCCGGAGGCAGGGTATAATATTGTCGGACTTGATATTTGGGGCATCAACCGCGATTTGAGTTTAAAAGGAATTTACAATAATCTGCGTCTTCCGTTTGTATTATTAAAGAGTATGTGCGTGGCAAAAAAAACGATTCGCAATTTCAAACCTGACGTTGCCATCGGTGTTGGAGGTTTTGCCAGTGGTCCCGCGCTTAAATTGGCCATTTCACTGGGCATCCCAACTTTGATTCAGGAACAGAATTCCTTCCCGGGAGTTACCAATAGAATACTTTCAAAAAAAGTAAATAAGATTTGCGTTGCCTATGATGGTATGGAGAACTATTTTCCGGCTGAAAAAATTATCAAAACAGGAAATCCTGTCAGAGAAGAAATTTTAAATATAGTTATTAAAAACGAGGAAGCTTTTAAATTTTTCGGTTTTAAAAAAGAGCGTAAGACCATCCTGGTTGTCGGAGGAAGTCTGGGAGCTTTTTCAATTAATAAATGCATTGCAGACGGGCTGGACGAAATTGAAAAGAGAGGGGTACAACTCCTTTGGCAAACCGGAGAACTCTTTTATAAAACCATCTCTCCCGATTTACTCAAGCGGGAAAATGAAAGAATCAAGATTGTGCCTTTCATAAAAAATATGGATTTTGCTTACAGCGTAGCTGACATCATTGTGTCACGAGCCGGAGCATTGGCAATTGCTGAGTTAACCATTGTTGGGGCCCCTACCATTTTGGTGCCTTTTCCATATGCAGCCGAAGACCACCAGACAAAAAATGCACAAGCGCTTGCTGACCGAAATGCCGCCTGTATGATTTCCGATCAGGAAGCTGCTGAAAAATTGATGCCAAAACTCCTTCAATTGCTCAATGATGAAAAAGAGTGTAAGATTATGGGAGATAATATCAGGAAATTTGCAAAACCCAGAGCCATTGACGATATTGTAAATCAAATTATGGCTCTTTGATTGATGAATATTAAAATTTTAAATTATGAGCTTAGAACTTAGAATTAATGACGACATAAAAGCCGCCATGCTGGGGAAAGAAAAAGAACGCTTAAATGCTTTAAGAGCCATAAAATCAGCTCTTCTTTTGCTAAAAACCGAGAAAGGTGCCGGTGAAATAACCGAGGAACAGGAGTTGAAAACATTGCAAAGACTTGCCAAACAACGTAAAGAATCGGCAGAATTGTACAAGGCTCAAAACCGCGATGATCTCTATCAGGAAGAAATTTGCCAACTAGAGTTCATTAACCAATACCTGCCTAAGCAAATGTCGGAAGAGAAAATAACCGCTTCCATCAAACAATTGATTGCCGACAATAACATTTCCGGAATCAAAGAAATGGGTAAATTAATGGGACTTGCTACTAAAGCTTTTGCCGGGAAAGCCGACAATAAAGCGGTATCAGAAATTGTGAAAAATTTACTTTCATAATGTCGCTATGAGACGAAAAATCATCAACGTTTTTGCGAAACAAAATTATAATTGTTTTGCCTGTTCTCCATTTAATTCCATCGGATTGCAAATGCATTTTTGGGAAACAGACGAAGGAGTTGAATGCGAATGGAATCCCAAAAATCTTTATGAAGGCTATCCCGGAGTTATTCATGGCGGAATTCAATCTACTTTACTGGACGAAATTGCAGCCTGGACAGTCTATATTAAAGCCCACACTTCCGGGGTAACTTCCAGATTAAATGTAAGATATAAAAAGCCTGTTTTGTCAGATCAACACCATATCACCCTGAAAGGAAAAATCAGGGAAGTTGAACATAGCCTATGCTTTATTGAGACTCAATTGCTCGACCAAAACGACGTAATTTGCGCTGAAGCTGAAGCCGTTTATTTTATATATCCTCCTGAAAAAGCTATTAAAATGAATTGGTATCCTGAAGATTACAATAGTTTCTTTGAAAAATAACCTTCTACACACAAAAAATACAATAACATGACTATCAATGAACTAAAGAGGGTTTATTTTTTAGGAATCGGAGGCATAGGAATGAGTGCACTTGCCCGCTATTTCATCAATATCGGAGTCAGTGTTTATGGCTTTGACCTTACCCAGACAGAAATAACCGATAATTTGATACAGGAAGGGGCAACCATCCATTTTGATGAAAATATTTCTAAAATTCCCGAAGATGTCGATTTGGTCATTCATACTCCGGCAGTTAACAAACAACACGCTGAATATC
>JAEWNB010000007.1 GCA_023392945.1 Bacteroidota bacterium | reverse complement strand
CTGGAACTGGGAACTACCGATATTTCCTTTTCTCCGAATATTGTGGCGAGCAATGAATTTGTCTTTACCCCGGTTAAAAATTTTGACATCACCTTGGCTACCAAATTTGTAAGCAAACAATATCTTGACAATACAGGAGATAATAAACATCTTATTAATCCCTATTGTGTGAGCAATCTGGGATTGAGCTATAAAATCACCACTCTCCCGATTCCGGAAATAAGCGTCTTTTTTCAGGTTAATAATATTTTCAATGCCAAATATGAAAGCAACGGCTGGCTCTATCGCTATTATGAAGGAGGAACTGAATATTATTCGGATGGCTACTTCCCCCAGGCAGGCATTAATTTTATGGGAGGGGTGAAAATCAAATTATAAATCCTGCGTACTTTTGCAATCATAAAGTTTTGATACATGGAACTCAATTACGTCATTGAAATAGTAGGGGCTTTAATAGGACTTACCTATCTTTATCTCGAATATCACGCATCCTTTTGGTTGTGGATTGCCGGTATGGTGATGTCGTTGTTCTATATCTATATTTTTTTTGAAAGCAAGTTCTACGCCGACATGGGAATATATTTCTATTATTTAGGAGCCAACATATACGGTTTGGTTTTATGGAGAAAACATAAAAACCGGCAGCCTGAGAAATCCGATTATCAAGGCATTCATCATCTTAAAAAGAATAAAATAGTGCCCTTAACTTTGATTTTTCTCTCTTTGAACTTAGTTTTATACCTGATATTAAGCAGGCTCACCGACAGCCCGGTTCCGCTGGGAGACTCGTTTACCACAGCATTAAGTATCATTGCCATGTGGATGATGGCGAAAAAGAATTTGGAACATTGGTTTCTGTGGTTCGTTGTCAATACCGTCTCCACCGGACTCTATTTTTGGAAAGGACTTTACCCAACAGCTTGTTTATTCATAATCTACACCGTGGTATCCGCTTTCGGTTATTTTAAGTGGAAACGCCTAATGTTGGAGGAGCAGAATTAACTCTCCAATTTTTTTATATATGAATTTTTTACCCTTTAGTAATTGGTGAAAAAATGCCGCATTTGCTTTGTGTCTTTCTTCTTATAAGCTTTTAAAGGTTCGGATTGCATTGTTAGGAAACGTTTTACAGGCTTGTGGAAGATCGAGGCAAATCTTTTTTGGATAGGAGGGACAGCTTGCCGCACTTTTTCAAAATAGGTCTCAATATTATCATTTCTGAAATTGACGATATGTTCTAATTTTTCGCCGTCGGCATAATAACCGCAATGGAAATTCTTTTCAGCAAAGCAATGTTCGGGAAAGTCGGCTTTTCCCAATCCGAAAAGCTGAAAAGAACGGGAGAGAAATTCTTCGTAAGTAATCAAACATTTTTCTCCACCCCCGAGATTGAAGATTTGTTTGTTCAGGAGTTCCTTTTTATGGATAGCATTGACAAAAGCAGTGGCAGTGTCTTCCGGTGTGGTGATCTCCATGTTGGTGCAAAGAGGCATGTGAAACATGATTTTTGAAACCTTGTGATTGTTGGCACCCATGATAGCCGAAAGTCTGAAAATAGTCCAGTCGAGTTTGCTCTGCCTGATCATTTCTTCTGCCTTTATTTTTGTATTTCCGTAATTATCCCCTTCGCTGGGACAGACTTCATCCTCGATCCTAATCAAAGGATTTTGGATTCGGTCGCCGTAAATGGAGACTGATGATGAGTATAGAAGAAAGGCTTTTTGAGAATTTTTTTCAAGAGAAGAGATGAGATTATGAGTTCCGTTTACATTGACTTCGGTTGCCATTTTAGGCTTTTTTACTGACAAGGGCGGAATGATGGCGGCAAGATGGATGACTACATCCTGACTCTTGGTTACTTTATCTATATCTTTTATATTTCTTATGTCGCCATAGATAATATTGACCTTATTTTTATAAGGTTTTAATTTGCGAACCGAGGCCGCAGTTTTCTTGTCAAAAACAGTGATTTGGTGTTCTTGATTTCGGCAAAGTTGTTTTAAAACTTCACTTCCAATTGTTCCGGAGGGACCGGTTAGCAGAATTTTCATTTTGTCAGGGTGATTATTTTATTTCGATTGCTTTTAGAATAGCTTTATCGGTGGTATTGATGACAGGATAAAAAGCCTCGTCCTGATATAAGTTCCTTCCGATGAGGGCTTTAACCCATACTTTCAACTCTTTCTTTGAGGCTGCATTCAGACCCACTACCTGTTGTCCGGTTTTGGTACTATAAAAACTAAAAAGTCTATCGAGAAGCTGGTCGGAGATTATCATATTTTTTACGTATGATTTGGCATTAGGAAATTTGCTCTTCAATGTTTGCTGATTTTTTGTAGAATAATCAAATGCAAACTCGATGATAGAAGAGGAATTCAGAATCTGGTAGAAAGCAAAGAGCTCTTCATTACGGTCAAGCGGCACGAAAAAGTCGGGCATAATGCCGCCGCCGCCGTAAACGGTACGTCCCTTTTTCGTTTTATATTGCAGTGATTTGTCGAAAGAAATATTCTCAGTAGAGTCCATCTCCCCGTTTTCATACCGTTTGATTAGCTCTTCTTCGTAGGCAAGGCTTCCGTTTTTATAATCTTTCTGAATACAACGCCCACTTGGGGTATGATAACGTGAAGTGGTAAGTCGGACAGTAGATTTGTCGTTGAGGTCGAATTGTCGTTGCACCAATCCTTTTCCGAAAGAACGGCGACCCACAACCATACCACGGTCATTATCCTGAACGGCACCTGCCACAATTTCGCTGGCAGAGGCACTGAAATCATCAATAAGTACTACCACTTCTCCATTTTCAAAATTGCCGTATTTGGTTGCATAAATCATATTTTTTTTCACCCGTAAGCCTTCCGTATAGACAATCATTTCTCCATCCGGGAGCAATTCATCGCACACGCTAATTGCAGCTTCCAGATAACCGCCGGGATTGCCCCGTAAGTCCAGAATCAGCTTTTTCATTCCCATAGATTTCAACTTCTTCAAGGCATTGGCAAACTCGTCTCCCGTTGTGCTTCCAAACTGGTTAATCTTGATATATCCGTTATTGTTGTCAATCATATAAGAAACGTCAACTGTATAAGTAGGAATGACATCACGTGTGATCAGATAATGATAAACTTGTTTAAAACCCTCTCTTTTAATCCCAACATCAACCTTACTGTTCTTTTTCCCCCGCAGGGATTTCATCACCTCTTCATTTTGAATGCCGATGCCTGCGAATTGTTTCCCATCAACCGTCACAATACGGTCTCCTGCCCGGAGCCCTACTTTTTCTGACGGACCGCCGGAAACAACTGCCACCACCATTACGGTATCATTAATAATGCTGAACTGAACCCCAATCCCTTCAAACGCACCGTCTAATGATTCCATCAGGGCTTTATTCTCAACTGCATTAACATAAGTAGAATGGGGATCTAAACTTTGCAGCATTCCGTTGATAGCCTCTTCAAAAAGTTTTTCCGTGTCAACGGTATCCACATAATACATATTAATATATTGGAAAACTTCATTAAACTTCTGAAGTTGTTTATTTGAAAACGAACTTGGCTTTGCAGGTAACAGGTAGAGTGCAACTGCAATGCCCAAAAGGAAAGCGATGGCCAAATAAAGAGGAGTCCATATTTTTCGGGCATTCTTCTTCTGTTCTACATTTTCAATAATTTCTTTTCCCTGATTATCTTCTTGAAAATCATAATTTTCCAGGGGTCGCATTTCTTCCGGTTGGTTTTGCTCTTCAATCATACTTTTTTCTGTCTTTGAATAGAGCTTTGGTGCAAAAGCTCTAAAAATTTTTCGATAAATTGAGAATAATTCTCATCACGAAGACCATTATCGATATAGGTTTTCACCACTTTATTAAATTGCTGAGGTTGCACCAAAGGTAAGTTATTCTCATTTTTTATTTTTCCAATAATGTCAACAATAGACATTCTTTTTGCCAATAGCTGACTTAACTGTTCATCAAGATTGGCCAAAATAGTTCGTTGTTTACGTAAGTCATCCTCTGCGGGAGAGGTAATGGAAGATTTGAAAGTCAAAGAGTTCAATAAAGTCATCAACTCTCCGGGTGTTATTTGTTGTTTTGCGTCGCTGAGTGCTTCCTGAGGAGTGCAATGGGTCTCAATCATCAGTCCGTTGAATCCGAAATCCAGCGCAATTTGTGACAGCTGTTGAAGATAGATCTTATCACCGGCAATATGCGAGGGATCACACAGAAGGGGAATCTCCGGAAAGTGGACTTTAAGTTCAATAGGAATTTCCCAAATAGGGGAGTAGCGGAATATATTTTCATTTTGTTGGGCAAACCCGCGGTGGATTGCCAGTAGATTGGTGACTCCGGCATTCATAAACCGCTCAATGGAGCCAATCCATAATTTTAAATCGGGAATGATGGGATTTTTGACCATCACGGTGAAGTCGCGTCCTCTAACGGCATCTGCAAGCTCTTGAACAACAAAGGGATTGACAACTGTCCGGGAGCCAATCCAAACGGCTTTGATGCCTGCCTTTTCGCAGAGGTCAAGATGTTCTGGCTTTGCTACTTCAACACAAACAGTAAATCCATAAATTGCCTGCACCTGTTTCAGCCAATCCAATGCTTTTTTCCCTGCTCCCTTAAACTCTTTAGGTTGGCTTCTCGGCTTCCAAACTCCGGTGCGGAAATAATCAAGTTTTCTTCCTGATATTGCCAAACTTACAGCAAGCTGAGAAGCCGTTTCCAAAAGCTGCTCTCTGCTTTCGGCAGCACAAGGACCCGCTATGAGAATTGAGTCAGACATCTTTTTTGACATTTTTTTCTTCAATGCAGAAACGCCCGGAAAAGGCAGTTATTGTGACCGGACGTAAATTAGATACAAAGATATTAAAACAGTAAATAGAAAATATATTTTTTGGAAATAATCTTTTTACTTTGATTTTAAACAATAGACAAAATGTTCACTGCTTGCGGCAAAATGCTTATTTTGTAATTTCCCGGAACAAGCATTTCACCTTCCACTTCACCCGGACAATAGGGGGTTGACTCAATTTCAAGCTCTTTTGTCTGATAAACACTCACCTCTTTCAAATGGATATGCTGGCCACTAAATAGATTTTTTACATTCATCACTACTTTCAAGGGAGAAATCTTTTTAATAATGACCACATCTAATATGCCATCAAAAGGATTAGCCATGGGCACTTGTTTCATGCCGTTGCCATTGTATTGGCAAATCCCCACTGCTATCGTGAATATTTTTTCTTCTACCTTGATATTAGGAGCTTTAATAATCACCTTATTAGCCTTATAGGTCAAAAGAACTTTCACTAATTGATAGAGATAGGTATATGACTTCAGTATAAGAGTTTTCCCTTTTATAGTCTCTTGGATAACGGCAGCATCAAAACAAAAGCCGGCAATATTGATAAAATACCGCGATGCTATTATTTCTTTGTTCTCGATAGAATGTACATGTCCGACATCGTGCAGACGAAATTTCCCTTTTTTAAAATAAGATACTATATCTAAATAATTAGTCGGATATTGATGCGTATGAAGCCAGTCGTTTCCCGTGCCGAGCGGAAAAGGAACCACAAAAACTTCACGGGTTTCGATTCCGGCGCAAAAAATACCGTTAATTACTTCATTTGCAGTGCCATCTCCACCCAAAATGATAAAATGACGATGACCGTCCCGGCAAAGCTTTTCAGTAATCTCTTTTCCGGCATTCACGGTGCCGGCATTATGTTCTTCGAAACGAATATTCTCTTTGGCTAACATCTCGGAAATTATTTTCCAATGCTTGGAACTTCCCTTTGACAAAGCGTTGGGATTGATAATTGCCTGCCAGGTGTAGTCTGTTGCTGTAATATCTTTATAATCCATCCTTTTAATTTAAAGGTGCAAAATTACGGTAATTTTTTAAGTATCAAAATTTAAAAAAGTTTCTCTATTTTTGCGGCAGCAAATTTATTTTTTGTAGATGCTGTAAAATTCTAATAATCAATAAATAAAAATATATAGTATATGAAACAGCTTATCGAATGTGTTCCCAATTTTAGTGAAGGTCGCAATATGGAGGTAATTAAACAAATTACCGATGTGATTGAGCGTTCTGAAGGGGTAAAATTGCTCGATGTTGATCCCGGGGCAACTACCAACCGAACGGTTGTTACTTTTGTGGGTTCTCCCGATGATGTTCTTAATGCTGCTGTCAAGGCAATTGCCAAAGCACAAGAGCTGATTGATATGAGGAACCATCATGGAGATCATCCTCGTTTTGGAGCCACTGATGTTTGTCCGTTAGTGCCGGTTTCTAATATTTCTATGGAGGAAACTGCCCAATATGCACGCAAGTTGGCTAAAAGAGTGGCTGACGAACTGGGAATTCCCGTTTATTGTTATGAAAATGCTGCATTTAATCCTATTCGCTGTAACCTGGCCAATTGCCGTCACGGTGAATATGAAGCTCTGAAAGAAAGAATATCCTCTCCTGATTGGAAACCCGATTTTGGGCCGACACAATTTACCGAAAGCGTTGCTAAAAGTGGTGCAACTGCTATTGGTGCCCGCGACTTTCTTCTGGCTGTCAACTTTAACCTCAATACTACTTCTACTCGCCGCGCTAATGCCATAGCATTCGATGTTCGCGAAAAAGGACGTCCTATGCGCGAAGGAAATCCGGTTACCGGCAAAATTGTTAAAGATGAAAAAGGGGAATCCGTCAATATACCCGGCACTCTTATGGGGACCAAAGCCATTGGCTGGTTTATTGAAGAGTATGGAATTGCTCAGGTTTCGATGAATATTACCGATACTAAAAAGACACCTCTACATATTGCTTTTGAAGAAGTGACCGAAAAGGCTGCCAATCGGGGAATTCGTGTTACCGGTCTCGAAATTGTAGGATTAGTTCCTAAGAAAACTCTTATTGATGCTGCTGATTTTTATTTGAAGAAACAACAACGCTCCCTCGGAATCAGTGAAAATGAAAAAATGAAAATCGCCATTAAATCAATGGGATTAGATGATCTGAAACCTTTTGACCCACAGGAGAAAGTGATTGAATACCTGATAGAAAATGAAAATAAAACTCCGAAGCTGGTCGATATGACTTGTATTGGCTTTGCCGATGAGACTGCTTCCGAAAGTCCTGCTCCGGGTGGAGGTTCTATTTCCGCCTATATGGGAGTGCTTGGAGCTTCCCTGGGAACGATGGTGGCAAACCTTTCCTCTCATAAGCCCGGCTGGGATGACCGCTGGGAAGAATTCTCAGTTTGGGCAGAAAAAGGTCAAAAAATGAAAGACGATCTGATCCGCTTGGTGGATGAAGATACTAATTCTTTTAACTTGATAATGAATGCGTTTGGATTGCCTAAAAATAACGAAGAGGAAAAAACTGCCCGTAGAAAGGCTATTCAGGAGGCTACTAAATATGCTATTGAAGTGCCATTTATGACCATTGAACGCTCTTTCGATATTTTTGATCTATGCAGGGCAATGATTGAAATTGGGAATCCTAATTCAGTCACCGATGCCGGTGTTGGAGTGCTTTGTGCTAAAGCGGCTGTGATGGGAGCATACCTCAATGTGAAAATTAATGCCGCAGGACTTGATGATAAAACTTTTGCTACTGAGATTGTGGCTAAAGCTGGTGAATATGTCCACAAAGCGGACAAGATTGAAAGTGAACTGCTGAAAATGGTAGAAGATACTATTGATAAATAATCTTTGTATGATCAATATGAAGGAATTCCGGAACGCTGGAATTCCCCATCACGCTGCAATAGCTAAAGCAAATTGGCTTGTTCTTTGATTATTCAAATACCAGCAGTCTTGTATCTAGCGGGTTAACTTCCTTTTTACCGGGTTCTGCAATCGGCATCCCAAAAGGCATTTGAGCAATCAGCTTCCATTTTTGGTTAATATTCCACTCACTTTTTACCTTATCGTCAATCAAAGGATTATAGTGTTGCAACGATGCCCCTAAACCTGCATTTGCAAGCATTGTCCAAACGGCAAATTGGTGCATTCCCGCTGAATGGGCAGACCATACCGGAAAATTATCTGCATATCCCGAAAATTGCGTCTGCAATTTTTCTATCACTTCCTGATCTTCAAAAAATAAAATCGTTCCGTATCCAGATGCAAAAGCTGTGTCGATTTTTTCTTCGGTGGCTTTCATTCTATTCTCGCTTAATTTAGCTCTTAATACCTCTTTTGTAATATTCCACAATTTTCTGTGGCTTTCATGGAGCAAAAGCACAAATCGCGCCGACTGTGAATTAAAGGCAGAAGGAACATTTGTTAAAACAATTGACAATATATCTTTAAGATCAGGGGTACTTATTGGAGAACTATTTTTTAATCCATAAATGCTTCTCCTTTTAATTATTGCTTCTATTAAATCATTTTTCATAACTTCATTTCTTTAAATATTATTGGTATAATTAACAAAAACGAGGTGGATTTGGTTCAATTTAAAGATTTAATTAGATTAAATTAAAAATATTTTACTGATTATAAGGCAATTAACATTTTTTAAGAAAAAAAAACGTAACAAATGATGTTACATTAAAAATTGTTATATATTTGCCACGGGAAAAACCAAACTTTTGTCATTTTATTGTTGTTATAAATTGTTTATTTTTTGAAATGCTAGGATGAGATTTTTGTTTATTTTTTTTATTATGAATCAAATTATTATAAAATAAATGTTATGTGTATGAAAAAATTAATTATTATATTGTTTGTATTATGCTCTACTTGGGCTTTTAGTCAAAAATATACTTTTAATAAGATGAATATTGGTAAAGATGAAAGTAATGCCGATCAAGCTGTAAACGGGGCATTGTCTTATGTTTACCTTTTTAATGATTTTGCAATAGCCGGAGGAAATAGCAGAAGTTTACTATACAGAAGCGAGTCTTGGTCTGACTTAAATGTTGGTTCTTATACTTCCGACTTTGGAAATAGTGAATGTAATGGTCTATTAGTTCATGGATTTCAACAAAACAATGGAGATGTATATGCACTTAACTTTGCTATTGATAGCAATGCTTTTTATAGATGGGACAATGTCAATAACAACTGGGAATTTGCCGGAGTTATGCCTTCCGATTTTTCTTCTTTATCTATATTTGTATATGATGAAACTCATACGGTACTTTTTGGAACAAATAGAAATACTAATTCTTTGGAAATTTGGCAGTATAATAATAGCACTTTTTCATTGAAACATACTTACCCTGATTTCCGGGCAAAGGAAGTTTGGGTGAAAGACCCTAATCACATTTATTTCATTGGGGGAAATATATCAACCCAAAGTAACTGTTCTTTATTATTGTATGATGGTTTGTCAACCATTTCTACTTTATACTCATTTAATACGAGCTGTGGCCATATTAATGCAGTTGCTAGCCAAGATAATGATAATTTATATTTCTTATCAGAATTAGGAAATGTTTATGTATGGAATTTTGATGATGCCAATATGAGTTCTGTTTATAATGCTCTTCCCGCTGAATCGGGTTTACAGGAACAATCAATTTTTGTAATGTCTAATAATGAACTTATTGTTTGCGGAAAAGGTGGTATTGCTGAAATTAATATCAATTCAGGAGCCAAAACTAACCTTATAGAAACGGATACCAACTTCTCTTTTAATTCTTGTACCTATCAAAACGGACATGCATTTTTTGTTTCAAGTAATGGTATTATCCTCGAAATGCAAGTTCCCAATGCAATCCATTCTGTGGAAGCTCAAATTGCTACTATGAAAGTATTTCCTATTCCTTCATCAAATATAATTACTGTTGAAATGAATACAAAACATAATCATTCCGTAGATGCTGAAATTTATAATTGTTATGGACAAATTGTGAGAATAACAAAATTGACCGGTCCTTCAACCCAATTAAATATTGATGATTTAACTCCGGGATCTTATTTTATTCGTGTGATAGATCCTCAAAACGAAGTTTTGTTAGGCAACGTTAAATTTATTAAAAATTAACTATACTTTGTTATTTAAAAGTTAACAATCGTAACCATCCTATTTTTCTGAAAATCTAAATTTCATTTATAAATTTTATACAATAAAAAGAGAAAAGAGCCCTAAGACTCTTTTCTCTTTTTATTGATTGTTTATTAATATTTTGCTGAGAAGATAAATTTAAATCTTTTCCCAGATTGTCCCCTCTTTGGTATCCTTAATCACAATTCCAGATTCATTTAGTTTGGATCTAATAGCATCTGCAACTGCCCAATTTTTGGTCTCTTTGGCATTCTTTCTGATTTCTAAAACCAATTCCATAATTTTTTCAAGAGTTTTCGAATCTTCATTTCCACTGCTTTCTAATTTCATTCCTAAAATATCAAAGAAGAAAATGTTGAAATAATTTTCAAGCGTTTCAAGATCTTCCTTAATAAGAGAGGCTTTCCCGTCATTTACAGAATTGATAATGCGGGATGCTTCAAAAAGTTCTGCAATGAGTTTGGAACTGTTGAAGTCATCATTCATTGCTTCGTAGCATCTTTTTACCCAATCGTTTATATTGTCGGTAGAGCTGTCTCCGGCTTTTAACTTTTTGAGAGTGTTGTAAGCTGAATAAAGCTTATTCATCCCTTTTTCTGCTGCAATTAATGCCTCATTGGAGAAGTCAACAGTACTTCTGTAATGTGCTTGCAAAACAAAAAAACGGATTGTCATGGGAGAATAGGGACGTTCCAATAACGGATGTGTTCCTTTAAAGAACTCATTGAGGGTAATAAAATTCCCCAAAGATTTTCCCATTTTTTGTCCGTTAATAGTAATCATATTGTTATGCATCCAATATTTCACTGATTCAATTCCATTTGCAGTAGTGCTCTGACATACTTCTGATTCGTGATGGGGAAAAAGTAAGTCCATTCCACCGCCATGAATGTCAAAATGTTCTCCCAAATATTTAGTACTCATTGCAGTACATTCAATATGCCACCCCGGAAATCCAATGCTCCAAGGAGATTTCCATTTCATGATGTGTTCAGGTGATGCCTTTTTCCATAGGGCAAAATCTGCAGAATTATGTTTTTCATCCTGTCCATCTAAGGAGCGTGTATTTGCAATCATATCTTCCAGCACACGCCCAGATAGTTTCCCATAGCCGAAATCCTTATCAAACTTTACAACATCAAAATAGACAGATCCATTTGAAATGTATGCGTAGCCTTTGTTTAGAATTTTCTCAACCATTTCAATCTGTTCCATAATGTGTCCAGAAGCTCTTGGTTCAATTGAGGGTCTTTTTACATTAAGAAGATCCATGGCAAAGTGATAACTATCAATATAAAATTGCGCAATTTCCATTGGCTCAACCTGTTCTAATCTTGCTTTCTTTTCAACTTTGTCTTCTCCTTCATCGGCATCATTTTCAAGATGTCCTACATCAGTAATATTTCGAACATAACGGACTTTATAGCCAAGATGTTGGAGATATCTGAAGACAAGATCAAAAGTAACGGCAGGACGGGCATGTCCCAGATGAGGTTCTCCGTAAACAGTCGGGCCACAGACATACATGCCGACTCTTCCTTCATTCAGGGGAATAAAGTTTTCTTTTTTCTTCGTCAGAGTATTATATAGAATTAAATCTTTTGGTAGTGTCATAAGTGATTTTTTTTTGATAATTTGTCAGTAGTTAATTGTAAATAGGTCAGTTTTTTTCAAAAAGCTGTTCAATAGTATTATGGTATTTTTCCATAATAAAGTTTCTTCTTAATTTAAGAGTAGGGGTAAGTTCTCCCGTTTGAATACTCCACTCGTAGTCAATCAGAATGTACCTTTTTATTTGTTCAGTATCACCGAAAAACTTGTTATAATGGTCCACAATCTTTTTGAATTTTTTAAGAACCAATGGATTTTTTACCATTTCTTCGTTGGTTGTATATTCAATTCCTTTTCGGGCGCACCATGAACGAAGATCCCCAAATTCAGGAACAATAAGAGCGGCAGCAAATTGTTTATTTTCCCCAACCACCATAATGGTGTCAATCATAGAATCTTCACAGAACTTATTTTCAATGATTGTTGGGACTACATATTTGCCAAAAGCAGTTTTAAACATCTCTTTCTTACGACCGGTAATTCTGATTTGCCCTTCAGGTTCAAATTTTCCAATGTCACCGGTGTGAAACCAATTCTCATCGTCAATGGCTTCTTTAGTTAGTTCAGGAGCTTTGTAATAACCTTGCATGACGCAATGACCACGGGTGAGGATTTCTCCATCTTCAGCAATTTTAACTTCAATTCCGGGGAGTGGAGGCCCAACAGTTCCAAACTTAACGCCATTCTTGAAAAAGTTGCTCACTCCTATAACTGGTGAAGTTTCTGTCAGACCATAACCTTCAAGGACAGGGACTTCCATTGCCCAGAAAATTTTGCTAATACGGGGCTGAATGGCAGCTCCACCGGAAACAACAACTTTGAAATTACCCCCTAAAGCAGCTTTCCATTTGCGAAGAACAAGTTTTCTTGCCCATCTTAATTGTTTCCGATATAGCCATGTCTGATTTTCAAATTCAAATTGAGTAGCAATCTCATTAGCCCAGAAAAATATTTTTTTCTTAATACCTTTTTGTTTTCTACCTACTGCAATAATCTTGTCGTAAAATTTTTCCAAAAGACGCGGTACTGATGTGAAAATATCCGGTTGTATTTCCTGCAGATTTTCAGCAATCTTTGCAATACTTTCCGCATAATATATTGAGACTCCCAAATAATGCCAGGTGTAAATCATCATTCGTTCATAAATATGGCAGAGTGGCAGATAACTTAATGCACGGCTATTATGTTGAACGGGAACAATAGGTAGAACAGCTTTGGCATTGCATAGAAGATTTCTGTGAGTAAGCATTACTCCCTTTGGATTTCCTGTTGTTCCTGAGGTATAAATCAAAGTGATGACATCATCGGGAGAAATTCTGTCTTTGATATCACTAAGATATTGAGGACTTGGATTTGCCATTCCAAGTTCAATAATTTCATTTAAGTGCTTGTATCCTCTTAAATTTCGAAAGGTATATACATTTTCAGCCAAAGATGGTATCTCAGAAATAACATTTTCAATTTTTCGAAGAAGTTCCCACCCGGAAACAAAGACCATTTTTACATCTGCATGATTCAATATATACTTATAATCAGTCTCGCTGATAGTTGGATAAATTGAAACATGAATGGCCCCTAACTGAAGTATTGCCATATCAAGAAAATTCCACTCAGGACGATTGTTGCTAATGGATGCAATTCTGTCTCCTTTTTTTATGCCCAATTGCATTAAGCCGTAACTTATATAGTTCACTTTCTCAATATATTGAGTGATACTATATTTAACCCAAACTCCATTTTCTTTTCCACATAATGCATCATCATTGTTATAATGCATGGCATAATGAGGCAATAGATCAAAAATTCTGGTAATTTCCATCTTTTTTATTTTATTTGATGCAAAAATAACAAAAAATCTAAATATAGCTTTTTATACCTAATTATCACTCCATAGGTTTTGTTCTTGAAAGTAGTGGTGCTTAATTTTTTTCTGTAAATTTGCCAATCAAAAAAGTAAAAATGAAAAATATTTTATTATTAATAATAGCTCTTTCAATGGCTTACCCCTCTTATTCACAGTCCGGTAAATCAAAAAACAAAAAAATAAAAGTGGAAAATCCATACGAAATATCAGTGTTTGGGGTTGACAGTCAACCCGGAATTTCGCTTTCGGCTGTTGTTTATCAAAATCCAAACGATAATTATTTTGAGTTGATAGTGAATGATGAGCAAACTTCTCTAAACTATGAAGCCAATCTTTATGATAGCAGCGGAAATTTGTTAAAACATCACTTTATTACGGAAATGTACACCATCATACCGATTGAGAATCTCTCCAATGGTACTTATTATCTTAAAATTATTAATAAAGGAGAGTTGATGAAGATTTTTCTAATAGTGAAAAAGTAACTTATAAACCTTAATTGATATACATGATGTTGGCATCTATTACTATAGTTGATTGGTTTTTATCTCTCAAGGTTATTTGGCAAGCATTGATAGCAGGAGTTTTTACATGGTTTATGACTGCTCTGGGGGCTTCCTTTGTGCTGTTTTTTAAAACTGTTACTCCCAAAGCTTTTACGGTAATGATAGGTTTTGCAGCCGGGATAATGTTGGCCGCAGTTTTTTTCTCCCTATTATTACCTTCTATTGACATAGCTGAAAGTGATGGATCAATTCCCTGGGTTCCTGCAATTGTGGGTTTTGCCTTGGGAGGAATCTTTCTTAGATTTGTCGATTTGCTGATTCCTCATCTTCATCCCGGTGCCTCAAATGATGAAATCGAAGGTCCTAAAACAAAATTGAAGCGGTCGTGGCTGATGATTATCGCGGTCACTATCCATAATTTTCCCGAAGGATTGGCAGTAGGAGTGGCATTTGGAGCACTGACAGGAGGAGTTGATTCTGTTAGCATAATGGGAGCCGTATCACTTGCTCTGGGAATCGGAATTCAAAATATTCCTGAAGGTTTTGCTGTTTCAGCCCCTCTTAGAAGTGAAGGGTTTTCCGCTAAAAAAAGCTTCTTCTTCGGTCAACTCTCCGGAATGGTTGAAATTATTGGAGCCGTTATTGGAGCTGTTATCGCCTCTTCCATGACTTATATCCTTCCTTATGCCCTCTCGTTTGCAGCAGGTGCGATGATATATGTTATTGTGGAAGAATTAATTCCCGAATCACAGCGCTCAAAATATTCTGATCTCGCTACAGTTGCTACAATGGTAGGTTTTGCAGTGATGATGTTATTGGATGTGGCGTTAAGTTAATGATTTACTCATTATCTTAACGCCAGTTTTTTTAGAAAGCTAGACAATACTTAAGACAATTTTTTCAAAAGCTTCAACAACAGTCTTGTTTTCCTGATTGAAAACACTAAGCCCTTTATCTGCTGCTTCGCCGACTTCAGCCACTAACGGAATTTGTCCCAGTAATTTTGAATTTAGTTCTGCTGATAGTTTTGCTCCCCCACCTTGACCAAAAAGAAAATATTTTTCATCAGGATGTGACTGAGGAGTAAACCAGGACATGTTTTCAATAATTCCGATAATTGGGATATTGATATTGTTATTGGAAAACATAGAAACAGCTTTTCTTGCATCATTGAGAGCTATTTCCTGAGGAGTGGTTACAATAATAGCACCGTTAATAGGTAATTTCTGAACAGTAGTAAGCTGAATATCTCCGGTTCCGGGAGGGAAGTCTATAATCATATAATCTATTTCTCCCCATTGAGTATCTCCAAAGAGTTGTGAAATTACATTGGATGCCATAGGGCCTCTCCATATTAAGCCGTGAGATTTAGGGATAAAGAAGCCGATAGACATAATCTTAACTCCATATTTTTCAACGGGAAACATAATTTCCTTGTTCTCAATGGCACTAACTTCCGGTTGAGCATCTTCCACTCCAAACATTTTGGGGATGGAAGGACCGTAAATATCGGCATCGACAAGGGCAACTTTTTTACCCTGACGAGCCATGGCAATTGCCAAATTAGCCGAAACAGTTGATTTTCCGACACCACCTTTTCCTGAAGCTACAATAATTATATTTTTAACGTCAGGAAGATTAATTTTTTCTATTGCATTCATTTTTATATATAGTTTATTTCATTTGTTATTTCGATTCCTGCTTGGCGGAATAAAACACCTACAGGACAATTCTTTATGGTATGCTCAAAGCATTTTTCAATTTTTTCTTTTTCATCTGTCGTTTGGATTGAAAGAACACAGAATACGTCTGTGATAGTGGGGGCATTGCTATCTTGTTCGGCAAAGACTTCTACCTGCATTTTAGTAAAACTGATTCTCATTTTCTGAGCCATCATTGCAAAAACGGTCCCGATGCATCCACTTAAACTCATAACGCATAACTCTATCCCTGTTGGTCCCTCATTACTTCCGCCTTTGGCTGTCGGCAAATCAACCACAACACTATGATTTCTGCCATCATCAACAACTGATCGAAAATCTTGGGTCCAAAGTGAAACTGATTTCATAGAAATTCTTATTGTTTTTTATTTATTATCAATAGATTAGCTTGTTTTATACTTGTTTTTTCTAATGCCAATTTTTATTTCGATTTTTAATAGATTTTCCTTGATTACAAATAACAAGTTGCTGTTATTTTGGTTCAACACCAAATGTAAAACCTGCTTTTACACGTTCTATTAATTCCGGAATAATATCCTGATATTCCCCAACAATACCAAAATCTGCATTGTGAAAAATATTGGCTTTTGGATTATGGTTTATAGCAATCACTTTCCCGGCCTCTTTCATACCGGAAAGATGCTGAATAGCACCGGATATCCCGACTGCAATATATACTTTTGGACGGATGGTCTTACCGGTTTGGCCTATTTGTCTCGAATACTCTGATATTCCTTCATCAACAACAGGTCTACTGCAAGCCCATTCAGCATTAATTCCTTTGTTGATTAAGGTATCCACCAGTTCTTTTATCAATCCTAAATTGTCAATGGATGTTCCTCGTCCTCCCGAAACCACAATATCAGACTCAAAAAGATTTGATAATCCACTTTCTCCTCTCACGGTATCGATAATCTCGGAAACAAAATCGCTTTGATCCAAAATAGGATTGAAATTTGAAATAACTCCTTTTCTGTTAACATCGCGATCGGGAAGTTTGAAAGTGCCCGGGCGTGCTGTTGAAATTTGTGGACAGACAAAGCTGAGAATAGTAGCAAGTTTACTTTCGCCGTATGTTGGTCTGCGCGATTCAAGGATTGGTTTAAAAATAAGCTCTCTTTTTTTGTCAATATATTCCCCAATTTCCAGCCCGGTGCAGTCTGCCGTTACCCCACTTTGCGTTTTCATTCCTATTCTGGGAGCAAGTTCTCTTCCGGAAGTTGTGGCTGCAAAAAGGGCAATTTCAGGATTCTTTTCCTTGATGACTTGGTTGAAAATGGAAGAAAAAGGTAGCACTAAGTATTCTTCAAGTCTGTCATTCTCGACTAATATAACTTCATCAGAACCATGCTCGATTAGAGTTTGAGCCAAAGGTTGAATATTTTTTCCGATGATCAGTGTCATCACTTTTGTGTTTTCGCCCAACTGTGATGCCAGCGCTCTTGCCGGAGTTAGCAATTCCAGAGAAGGTCTTGAGATAGTTCCATTTGTAATTTCAGCCCAGGTGAGAATTCCACTGGCACCATTTCTGAAATCTTTAACGGGAAAATCATAAGATTGAATCTCTTTCTTTACAGTTTTTTCCTTTTTTTCAAAATAATGGTTGCCAATGTTAAATTTTTCGATGAAATTGTCAACCAAAGCCACTTCATTATGACCTTCGGACATTTTAACAGGTGGGCGTTCACTAACAATATCAACAACTTTGGATACAATAGTCGGAGAACCCGCAATTCCCGTTTTATCCCCATTCAGTCCAATATCTTCAATACTGAAAGTAGTTATTTTCATATTGTGAGCTTTTACGGCTCCTGACAATGAGGGTTTGCGTGGTGGAATGCCGGTTGGAGTCATAGAAATAACACATGGAAATGGCAATTTAAGCAATTGATATCCACCTTCAATAATTCGTTTGGCAATAATATTTCCTGATTTGTCTGCTTTTACATTTTCCACAAAAGTTGCCTGAGGAATCCCAATATTTTCTGCTATTTGTGAAGGAACATGAGCAGTATCCCCATCGCTGGTTTGTCTACCTGTAAATATTATGAAAGGTTCTTTGGAATCTTTTGTAAAGCCCAAATGCTTAAGCATTGTGGAGATTGCCATACCCGTAACATAGGTATCGCTGCCGCCAAGTTTACGGTCGGAGAGGAGGTATGCCTCATCATATCCTATTGAAATTGCCTTTTTAAGAGAGCTTTCAAATGATTTGGGACCCATGGAACAAACTATCAATTTGGCATCGGGATGTTGTTTTTTGAGTTGTAATCCAGCTTCAAGACCAAATTGGCAATCAATATTAATGATTGATTTTGCTTTTGAGCGTTCCATCAGGCCATCTTCTCCCATTCGCATTTCGCCGGCAAGAGGAACCTGTTTAATTAAACTAATAATCGTTAAAGCCATTTTTATATTTCTTTCTTTTATTACATGTTTTGATATTCGGGACCGTTATCCCCGTTTGGAACTGTCCAGGTAATTCCCCCTTCGGGAGATTTAATATCACAGGTTTTACAATGTAAACAATTTTCCGCGTGAATTCTAATCTCCTTTTTCCCGGTTTTATCTATATGAAGTTCATATACTTCAGCAGGACAAAAGTATTGACAGGGAGCTCCGTATTGTTCAATGTTTATGGCATTGAACTTTTCTCTATCTTTAATCAGCAAATGACATTTTTGTTGCTCGTCATGATGGACTCCTGAATAGAAAATATCAGTTTCTTTATCAAAGGTCAATATTTTATCATATTCTTGTTTATTGCTGAATCTTTCTAAAAATGGTTTGTTCTTATATTCGCTCATCTTATGAGTTCTTTGAAAATCTTCATGAGGAATAAGTCTTCCGCAAAAACCTGCTCCTCCTGTTATCAACTGAGTGCCAAACCGGATTCCACCTAAAATCAGTCCTTTAGAAAAGCCTTCTCTGAAGTTGCGAACGGGATAAAGTTCTTTTCCGATACTACTTTTGTTCAAGGAAAGCTGATATTTTTGAAGAATATTTTCGGAGGTATCCGTTATGGAGAGCGCATCAGCAGCGATTTCTGCAGCCAGCATCCCTGATTTTACTGCCAAATGAATCCCCTTTAATGCAGGCATCGATATCAAGCCTGCGCTATCTCCTACAATTAAGGCATTGTCAACATATAATTTGGGAATACTGTAATAACCTCCTTCGGGAAGTGTTTTAGCCCCATATTCCAACAATTTTCCCCCTTTTAGAAATTTAGAGACAAAAGCAGATGTTTTCCACATCTGGAAGGCTCTGTGAATATCATAGCCGGGATCATGATAGTCAAGGCCGACCACCAAACCGATGGCTACTCTGTTTTCTGTAAGTCCATAAATAAAACCGCCTCCAAATTCTTCGTTCTTAAAAGGAAATCCCATGGTGTGGTAAGTCTCCCCCGGTTTGATGTTCTTTTCAGGGACAGACCATAATTCCTTACAGCCCAATGAGTAAATCTGTGTGTTTGAATCTTTGTCAAGTTTATATTTGTTGATAAGAGATTTTGCCAGACTTCCTCGGGAACCTTCCGCCAGAATAGTAATTTTGGCTTCAATGCGGGTGCCGGGCTGGTAATTTTCTAACTGCTTTCCTTCATGATCAACTCCGGTGTCTTTAGTTTTTGCTCCGATGACTTTATCATCTTTATATAAAAGTTCATCAACTGCAAATCCCGGATATATTTCCACTCCCTTTTTTTCTGCTTTTAATGCCAGAAATTTACATATTTGTCCTAAAGAGGCAATATAATTTCCTTTATTACTCATGTAAGGAGCGTGAAATGGCAGTTTGAGAGATCTTTTTTCTGAAAGTAAAACTGTTCTGTCCTTTCTCACTTTTGTAATGAAAGGCATTTCAGAAAAATCACTATCCGAAAGTAATTCCTTAAATACAGAAGGTTTTATCAAGGCACCTGACAATATATGGCTTCCAACTGAGCTGCCTTTTTCGATAATCATAATCCTTTGATTCCGCCCTCTTTGTTTTAAAGTTTCTGCTAAATGAATGGCAGTGGCTAACCCGGCAGGACCTGCTCCTACTATTAAAACATCTGTCTGTATGGTTTCATTATTATTACTCATTATATGTTTTGCTATTTAAAATTATAACTGTATAATTATGGATTGTCAAAATTGTGGCTGAAATATTTCAATATCTTGAAGCGAAAAGACCTGAAGTGGGGATAATAGTATACTCTTTTCTATTTTGAATTTTATTAATTGTCATATACCCGGAGAAAGATAAACTAAGGATTATTATTGGAAAGATGAAGTAATTATTTTATGATTTAAGAGCCTTCTTATTAGTTTTAAAACAGGATGCAAATATATGAAATCTTATCCTTTTTTTCTGTTTTTCTTCCATAGTTGATAACTATTGAACAAATTTTGCCATATTACGTAGAGTGCCGGGATGACAGAAGATAAAGGCAAGAGATAACTTTGGGCCATCCAGATGGCAAGAACAGTGTTTTTTTGACCCAGTGATTGTCCGCCGGCGACAACATCCCCATATTTTTTTCCAATGTACCTCCCATATGAAAATTGAATGAAGCAAAGAACCATCGATATGATTCCCATCAGAATGATGAGTCCAATTTTGGAACTTCCCTGTTTATAGATAAAATCAATAGTTCGTCCAACAACAATGGTAAGTGATACAGCCCAGATATAAAAAGATATGTTTTGATGTTTTGCAATATAGCGATTGGTTTTTGGAGAAATATATTTTATTGCTAAAGCTAAAAAAAGTGGAAGAACCAGAATTGGAAATACTTTTTTGAAAATGAGCCAGAAAGATGCCCAGAACCCAATATTAATCTGTTCTCCGATAAATGAAAACAGAATAGGAGCAACAATAGCCACTATCAGATTACAAAATAAGGTGTAAGAAACCATGGTATTTAGACTTGCCCCCAGCATGACAGCAATTACCACTGCCGAAGTAGCAGTGGGGGTTAAAACCGTCACCAATACTCCTTGGGCAATAGAATCATCATATAATTTGAGAATAAAATAAATTCCCAGACTGAAAAATAACTGAAAGAGAATTAGTTGAAAATGAAACATCGAAACTTTCAATTTTTTTAATTCGATATTGGAGAATGAAATAAATAGCAAGGCAAAAATCAAATATGGAATTATCGAAGTAAGCCTATCAAAATAGCTATGAAAAAAGATTCCAATAATAATAGAAACAGGAAGTACTAAATTTCGAAAATGATTCATTTATAAAGAAATAAAAGTGTTTTAAAAACTAAAAAAGCCCGTTTTTATAGATTAAAGAGAAGAATCTGTTAAAGTGCTTTCTAGTATAATATCTCCATTTTCTTTCATTTTTTGCTTAGCTACATAGATACTGACGTTGAGGTCAAACCCAATCAGAATAATAGTTGAACTCCAGTAAATCCAAAGTAAAATGGCAAAAAGAGCCCCGATAGAACCATATATCAGATTATAAGTAGGGAAATAGTAAAAATAGAAATTAAGCGCATAGAGTAAAATTATGAGCATCACAGTGGAAAATGTTGAGCCGGCGGAAAAAAATTTAAAATTTTTCTTGTTCAAAGGGGCAACATAAAATAGACTGGAAATAGATATATATGCCAAGATAGCGAGCAGTATCCATTTTATAGCTGCAATAGAAAAAGAGTATATTGCAGGAGGTACTTCAATAGTATTGTTAATATAGTTTATCGCATATGAGGTTCCAATGAAAATTCCAATTCCCAAAATAATAATAACTCCCATAACAATAAGAAGAATCAAACTTACTAGCAGCTGTTGGAAGAGATTTCTGGTTTGAATTTTAAAATAGGTAATATTTAATGTTGCCACAATGGAATTTAAGCTAATGATTGTGAGGTAGATACCAATGCCAAAGGAAGAATAAAGAAGTGCTCCGTTTTGTTTCATGATCACACCGGATATAATTCCTGATACAGCCGGCCAGGTGTAGTCGGGAACCATAGACTGCATTAGATCAAGGAGCTCAAGTCTTATTGATTCATCCAAAAATGAAATAGCTGCAAATAGTGCCATCAGCAAAGGAATAATTGAAATAAAGAGTCGGTAGGTCATAGCTGCTGCCCGCTGAAATAGGATCCCTTTAAAAAGGGATTCTACGAAAAATCGCATCACTTCCAAAAATGGCACTCCTTGAAAACCGGGGAGTACTAATTTATTGAAAAATTTGTAGATTTTTCTTAAGGTATTATTTTGACTTGCCTTTCTGACAATTTCTTTCCAAATTTTTTCTAGGGACATGTTCTGAGATTATTAAGCATAAAACTATTTATTATTAATTTTTAGATGAATCAATAAGTTAGTCGGATTCAGCATCCGGAAATGTAATTTTAAAAGAGAATGTTATTTTTCCTTGCACTTGGGGATCCTCAGTTTGAGGAAGAATATTGACGGTGCCGTCAGGGATTCCTTGAGTGGAAAAATAATCCGAAAAGATTTTATCTCTAGCTAATGCCTTATTCCTTATTTCTTCAATCAGACTATTTCTGTCATATAATGATAAAGCTTTTGCGTAAACATCTCCAACTTCATTATTTTTGAGCGCTTTTTGGTTAAGATAGATTTGAAAAGCAGGATTGTTATTTTTAATATTTTTAATGTTGACAAAATCTTCTAATATCAAATTAGTTAAGTTCTTTTCAGGATTAATGGAAAGATAATATTCCCTTTTTGCTTTAAAAAGAGCTTCTTCAAGGATGCTTTCTTCAAGATTATATTTTTGATGAACGGATAATTTTAATTCAGGCTTAAATTTTAACACTTCGGTAATCTTATTAAGTTGGGTATATTGTTCCGAAGTTATGCCCAGGGCTGAATAATCCATCTCAATATCGTTGAGAGCTTCTTCATCCATTCCAATGGCTTTGACCAAAGCATCAATCGGAGAAGTGACAATTTTAACAATGAGATTAGCTAATGTTTTGAAAATAATTTTTCTGTAAGAAAATGTAGGCGAACTAATATCTCCTTTGACAGGCAATTCCATTGTGATTTTACCTTTTCTGTCAGTTAATATATATAATGCAGCTTTCAGTGGAATTTTGTATTCCGGTTCCATCTCTTTTATTTTATCGTCAACTTTGCACTTATAAATATCAATGACATTGGTACTGTTTATGTTATTATTCTGAATGGTATTAGAACTCTTAAATGTTAGAACTCCTTCTTTCATTGGAAATGCAGTGTAATGAATACAATATGGAGAAATGTCGGTTAGTTTGAAGTTCTTAAGCGAGACATTAAATTTTTGATTTCCAAAATCTTCAATATTGCCTTGCCAATCTCCTGATAATTCCCCTTTTTCCCCAACAAGGGCAGCTAACCTGATAGCTAAAGGATTTGTATAGCTAACATCTTCAGCTTGAATATCAATTTGAGAAATTGGTAGTAAAAATGGTTGTTTTAAGGTATAGTCAGCATATTGAATTTCTGATTGTGATATTGAAAAATTTCTGATTTTTAAATCTAATGGTTTCTCTGGAATAGTATCTGAACTTGCAGAAGTATCTTTTGCGGCTAAAGAATCCTCTTTTGTTTCAACAAAAAGATTGGAAAATGTATTGTGGTCTTCATAGGTGTCATAATTGATTTTTAATCCGGTAATGTCAAATCTGTTCAGATAAAATTTTTGATTTTTATAATCAATATCTTCGATATCAAGATATAGCTTTTTTACATTTACAATATCTTTATCGTCAAGTCCGGTAGCATGAAGATTTTGAAAATTAAGAGTTCCTTTTGCAATAAAGTTCATAATATGTTTTAGAGACCCTTTGATAGTAAGATTGGTTGAAAGTCTTCCCTCTAAAGAATTGATATTAAAAAATTCCTTCAGATAGGGTTTTACAGGAGTCAGTGAAAAATCACTCAATCTAATATTGAGATTATAATTTTCCTTATCTAAAGCATACAATAGTTTGAGAGCCAAACTGCCTCCATTTTTTCCAAAGGTTAGTTTAACACCGATATCGGTACTTTTTCCACTGAAATAAATTCGTGGAACATTGAGTTGCAAATTTCGCATGTCAAACAAGCTATTTACAGAAAGATCACGATATATCAACTCCCCGTCTTGCAGTGATATATTTCTCAGGTCAATAGCTAAGTCATTGGCTGAGTTTGTTGTATCATCTTCATTAGAGGAAAATTTTTCAAGAATATCTGAAAAGTTAAAGCCGGTTTCATTTTGCAGGACAACAATTTTTGGTCCGGTCAGGACTATTTTAGTGAATCTTAACTCATTGGCAAGTAATCGGTAGAGGCTGAGGTTGACTTTTAATTTATCAAAAGTGATAAATTCATCTTTATCATTAGCCTCAAGAGCTTTAAAATTTTTGATAAAAATAGTGCCAAAGAAAATGTTTATTCTTAATTTATCCATGGTCACCACTCTGCCGGTCAGTTCTTTGCTGTGTTTTTCGATGTAAGAATGGGCAATGGGAGAAATAATTACTGCTGTAATCAACAGTATCCCTACAATAAAAGACGCTATGATTATCAGAATCTTAACTCCTGTTTTCATAATTTATTTATTTATATCAATAAATTAAATAATACCAATATATTTCAAGCTTAAATCTAAACTATTGATATGGTGTGTCAGATCTCCAATAGAAATAAAATTAACGCCGGTCTTAGCATAATCAGCTAAATTGTCAAGAGTAATTCCCCCTGAAGCTTCAGTTTCGTATTTTGAATCAATAATCTGAAGAGCTTCAATTATTTTTTCCGGAGTGAAATTGTCAAGCATTATCCGATCAACTCCTCCATGAGCAACCACTCGTTTTACTTCTTCAATATTACGGGTTTCAATTTCAATTTTAAGGTCAAGATTATGATCTTTTAGATATTGATGAGTTTTATCGATTGCCTTTTCAATTCCTCCGGCAAAATCTATATGATTATCTTTCAGCATAATCATGTCATACAATCCCATACGGTGGTTTGTTCCTCCACCCACTCTTACGGCATATTTTTCAAAAAAACGCATATTGGGAGTGGTTTTTCTGGTATCAAGTATGGTAGTTCTTGTCCCTTCAATTTTTTTGACATATCGGCGTGTTGTTGTAGCAATGCCGCTCATTCTTTGCAAAAAATTGAGCACTGTTCTTTCAGCGGTCAGCATACTTTTCACCGGACCGGTCAAGGTAAAGACAATGTCCCCCTTCTTTAATTCGTCACCGTCTTGCTTATAAGAGTCTAATCTTATAGAAGAGTCCACTTCATTGAGTACCATCAACGCAACATCAATGCCTGCAAGAATTCCTGACTGTTTTGCAATGAGTTGCATTTGTCCAATAATGGAGCCGTCGATACAGGCTAATGAGGAGTGGTCGCCATTGCCTATATCTTCTAGTAAAGCCTGTCTAATTGCCTCTTGTTCTGTCATGGTTTCATTTATTAATAATTATATCCGGAGTAGTTATGGTATTGCTATGATGAAGTTTCCTGTCCACAATATAACATTCAAAACGTATTGTGTCATATGGGGAAGAATAGTTATTGATATATAGTGTAATCGAAATATCACCTTCTATTGATTCAGGAACATCAAAACTTAATCGTGGAATTCTGGCGTTGTTTGTCATAGGCAGTTCGATTTCAACAAATTCTCCATTTTGTTTTTCAAGATATTTGATAAAGAAATTATAGTAGTATATGGAAGAAGTGTCGAAAGGGGCTTCAGTATCTCCTTCATCCAGGCCGATATCTCCGTCTCCATCCTGAAAATGGATGGTCAAAATGCCTTGGTCATCAACACCTGTTCCATTATCAACTTTTTCAAACTTAACAAAAGAAATTGCCGGAGTTTCCGGGAATTTTGCTTCCGGTTTACAGGAGAACAATATCAAGATTAAAAAGATGTAGATCAGGCTAATTTTTGTTTTCATAAATTTGTATAGATTACAAAACATATTAAAACACTTTTTTCATTCTAGACATTGCTTCTTCAACAATTTTTCTGGGACATGCCAGATTTATCCTCATACATTTTTCTCCCTCTTTTCCGAATATAGCTCCATCATTGAACCCCAACCCGGCTTTACATATCAACAAATCATATAGCTCCTTATGTGAAAGAGCTATGTTTGAAAAATCAACCCATAACAAATAAGTGCCTTCATGTCTGAAAGTCTTGATTTCCGTCAGATTAGTTGCTATGAAATTCTTTGCAAATATAACATTTCCGGTGAGATATTTGCACAATTGATCTATCCATTCTGCTCCGTTATTATAGGCGGCCTCCAAAGCAACATCTCCGAAAGTATTGCCAAGATGAAGGTGAAGCCTGTCAATCAAATATGTTTCCAATTGTTTTCTGATAAGAGGATTAGAAATAATAATTTGAGAAGTAGACATTCCGGCAAGATTAAAACTCTTGCTGGGAGCCATGCAGGTTATGGTATTTTGAGCAATTTTTTTTGAAATTCTCGCAACGGGTATATGCTGGTATCCGGTCATGATGAGGTCGGAATGGATTTCGTCAGAAACTAACAGACAGTTGTATTTTAAACACATTTCTCCCAGCTTTTGAAGCTCTTCTTGGGTCCAGCATCTTCCTATCGGATTATGAGGGTTGCTTAAAATCAACATTGAGGCTCCTTCTTTCAATTTCAATTCCAAGTCGTCAAAATCAAAGTAATACTGGTCTTCTTTTTTTAATAAAGGATTTCTGACAATTATTCTTTCTTGATTTTCAATAACATAATAAAAAGGATGGTAAACCGGTGGCTGAACAATAATTTTATCTCCTTTATTGGTAAAAGCCCGAACAATAACCGACAATCCGGTAACGATTCCGGGTGAAAAATTAATCCATTCTTTTTCGATAACCCAGTTGTGTCTTTTTTCCATCCAATTGATAATGGATGAATAGAAAGCATTGCTGTGATAAAAATAACCCAAAACCGGATTTGACAATCTGTTTTTTATAGCGTTCAATACAAAATCAGGCGTTCTGAAATCCATGTCGGCAACCCACATTGGCAAAACGTCTTGGGTGCCGAAAATAACCTCTCTCTTGTCGTATTTTAAACTGGATGAATTGGTTCTGTCAATAATTTCGTCAAAATCGTAGTTCATTTATATATTCATTTTTTATTATTCATTTAAACAAGTAATGATTTTGGAATAAAGAACTTATGCCGGAAATTTATTGCTTTAGCGATGGTAACGAAAAGCACCACTTCAAATCCAAAATGCCGAAATCCAAAGTATTTTCTTGTATAGGATGAATTTTATTATTTGTCATGTATTTACTTTATTCATCACAAAGATGGGAAAACATCAGGGAATTATTAAATCAATTCCCTTAACAAATTCAAGAGATTTTTGCATGAGCTGATACATAACAGTATCGTTTTCAACGAAAGGAACATGGTATCGGTATTGTTCAATAAGTTGTTCAATATATGGCGATGATTTCAAAGGTCTTCTGAATTCAAGGGCCTGAGCGGCATTTAAAAGCTCAATAGAAAGTATTTTTTCGACATTATTGATAACCAAATATGCTTTGGTAGCAGCATTTGCGCCCATGCTAACGTGATCTTCCTGTCCTTGAGAGGATTCAATGGAGTCTGTTGAACATGGCATTGTAAATGCTTTATTTTGATTTACAATAGACGCTGCTGTGTATTGCGGAATCATAAAACCAGAGTTAAGACCGGGATTTTTCACAAGAAAAGAGGGTAATTCATGTTTCCCGGAGATGAGTTGATAAATTCTTCTTTCAGAAATATTGCCCAATTCAGCCATGGCAATGGTGAGAAAATCAAGTACCAGCGCCAACGGTTGTCCGTGAAAATTACCAGCCGAGATAATGAGGTCCTCATCCGGGAAAACAGTCGGGTTATCGGTTACCGAATTGATTTCAATATCAACCACTTCGTACACATGTTGGATGGTATCTTTGGTGGCTCCGTGGACTTGCGGCATACATCTGAAAGAGTAGGGGTCCTGAACATGTTTTTTGGGACGTCCGATAATTTCAGATCCCTCAAGCAAGCTATTGATAAAGGTAGCCGTCATAATCTGCCCTGAATGGGGGCGGACAAAATGAACTGCCATGTTGAAAGGTTCTCTTCGGCCGTCAAATGCTTCTAAGGAAATGGCTCCAATCAAGTCGGCTACTTGCGATAATTTTTCCGACTTCAATAGTAGCCAAACAGCATAGGCACTCATAAACTGAGTCCCGTTGAGCAGAGCCAACCCCTCTTTAGATTGGAGGGTAATAGGTTCCCAACCGAACTTTTTATTAATCTCTGCAGCATCATATTTTTTATTTTTGTAATAAACCTCTCCCAATCCTAATAATGGAAGCGAAAGATGTGCTAATGGAGCTAAATCTCCTGAAGCACCTAATGAACCCTGCTGATATACAACCGGATAGACTCCTTTGTTGAAAAAATCCATCAACCTTTCAACCGTCACGAGCTGTACTCCCGAATTTCCATAAGATAGTGATTGAATCTTTAGAAGAAGCATTATTTTTACTATTTCCTGAGGAACTTCATCCCCCATTCCACAAGCATGAGAAACAACCAGATTTCTTTGTAGTTGTGACAACTCTTCTATGGAAATAGTTCTGTCGCAAAGGGAACCGAAACCGGTAGTAACCCCATAAACAGGGTGTTTGCTCTTTTTCATCTTTTCATCAAGATATAACCGGCATTTTTTTATTGCATTGGCAGATTCTTCAGATAATTTAATTTTGGCATGGTTTTTAATGATTTTGCCAACTTTTTCGATACTCAACAATTTGCTTGAAATGGTGTGTGCTTTCATTTATTATTTATAACTTTTATTAGATTTTCTTATCTTGCAAAAGTACAAAAATAAATTTTCTCATTTAAAGGATTGCCCTTTCCTGATTTCTTTTATTCAATTTTCTTTGAGTTGTATTGTTGATTGTTCAAAATGTTTATTAATTTTGTGAACTGTACTTTTGAAAGATATTAGTTTTATTATAATCAATCGTTATGTAACCAAAACATCATTCAATGAAAAGATTCTCTTTTATTTTAGCAATACTGTTGATGATAAATTTATTATCAGCGCAAAGCCAACTTGATAATTTGATTGCTGAAGGTATCAAATATCACGATAAGCAGGAATATTTTAAAGCAATTGATATTTACAAACAGGCACTTGAAATTGACCCCAATTCTTTGATTGCAAATTACGAAATAGCCTTATCATACATGTATGCTGAAGATTATTATAAATCTATTGAACATGCAAATAAAGTTATCGGCAAAAAATCAGAATATGAGTCTTTAGCTTATATTATAAAAGGCTCCTGTCTTGACTACATCGGAAAAACAGAAGAAGCCATTAAGCTTTTTAAAAGTGCTATTAAGAAAAATAAGAATGAACATCTCCTATACTATAATCTTGGTTTGACTTATTATAACGCAGAATATTACGATAAAGCAGAAGAGGCTTTAACAAGTGCAATTTATATTATGCCAACCCACGCTAGCAGTCATTTGCTTTTGGGTTATTTAATGAGTGACAGACATGAAAGGATAAAGAGTATACTTTGCTTTCATTTCTTTTTGTTTCTAGAGCCCAATTCAGACAGATCTCCGGAAGCATATAGCTTGCTTAGGAGTCAGTTTGCCGGTAATGTTAAAAAAGACACGCTGGATCCCAATACAATCAATATAGTAGTCAATACTGAAGACACAGAAAAAGAGTTCTTTGGAATTGAGACAATGCTTTCCATGCTTGAAGCTACTAAGGACAACGCAGAGAATGCAAATAAAACGGATGAGGTTATTTTTAAGGAAAATAGTACAAAGTTTTTTAAAATGCTTGGTGAGAAGATGAGTAAAAATAAAAAAGGGTTATGGTGGAATTTCTATATTCCTTTTTTTAATTATATAGCCAATAGTGATTATATGGAAACTTATTGCTATTATATTAGTTCATCTCAAGAAAAAGCCCAGCAGTGGTTTAAAGAGAATCCCACAAAATTGGATGAATTCTATGATTGGATTAATTCGGATTGATAAATTGAGAATTTAAAAAGTCTAATTTGATATCTGACAATAAACAGAAAATCAATTTATTTGCAAAAGAGCACACCTAAATAAAATCTTGCTCCCGTGCTAAAATCGGGTTCTTTTATCATGGCTGCCGGGGCAAAAAGATAATCAATCCTAAATCTTAGATGTAATTTTTCTGTCAGAATAAAGTCAGTTCCGATAAAAGGAGTGATGATAAAAATACCTTTTTTCTTGTAAACGACAGAACTTGTCGCAAGATCATCGGATGGCTTTTCTGGAAAATAGGTATTGGTGAATTTTCCTCCGCCTATTGTTACTCCTGCAAAAGGAATAAATTTTTTGAGCTGATACATATATTCTGCAAATATACCTCCCCAGCCGATTCTGAAACGACTTCCATTTTCATAATAGGTATTGGAGACATATCCTTCTCCACCAAATCTCATATGTTTTCCAAAATGGAAGCCCAGATTTCCACCCAGACCGAAAATGCCGCCTGTGGCATCCACATTTCTGAAAGTGTTGTCTGAGATTTTTACCTGAAAAGTTTTGCCAACCGAATAGCCGCTGAGAAGGAACATTCCCCCGGAAAACCCTTTGTAAGAAAATTTATTTTGGCTTGTTTTTGGCGTGGTTTCTTGTGAAAACAATGGATTAAATAGTAAGAGTAATAATATTGTAATCGTTGTAATTTGATAATTCATAAATATATAGAAAATAGATAGTTAAGAATATAGTACTTTTTGTTTTGAAAATAAAATTGTCAATTTTATTTTTTGCCAAGTTGTTCCAGTGTAGCAACATCTGTTGAGCTCAGAACATTGTAATTCATACCGGATTGTACCATGATTCGGCATGCAATTTCGAGAAAAACAGCTCTTTCCATTACAGATTCAAAATCCTTTCCGCAAACAACCTGTCCGTGATTGGAAAGCAAGCATGCATTTGTATCTTTCAAAGCCTCCACAACAGCATTCGCAAGTTGAGGTGTCCCGGGAACAAAATAGGGAACAATGGCAATAATTTTTCCAATATGATAAGGGATTTCCGAAATGATATTAAAATTGGATGGTTTTTCTTTCATACAGGAAATGGTAGTGGCATACTCCGATTGAAAATGTAAAACAACATTTACATCCTTCCGTTGCCTCATAACACCCAGATGAAAAAGGTGTTCCATTGAGGGTTTAACGTTGTTGAGCGATCGCCCGGATTCCAAATCCAGTATGGCGATTTTTTTTTTTGAATGTTTGGCAACCATGATCCGGTAGCAGAAATCATCACTTCGTTGTCTACTCTCCAAGACAGATTGCCGCTACTACAATGAAGAAGCTGCAATTTTCCAATAAGATGGGCAGCCTCTATGAATGCGTCAAAATGTAGTTCTGTTATCATCATACAATTTTTAAAATATTCTTTCCAAAACCGTATCAATCAGTTTATTCATCTCGTTGTGATAACCATCGGAGAATTTTTTGGTTACTCTGTTAGCGATGGCAAGGCAACAGGTCAGCGTTTTGTGTCCAAATATAGATCCCAGACCATAAATGGCCGAGCATTCCATTTCCATATTGCTAATTTTCAAACCGTTGTAGTTAAATTGCTCAATTTTACTATTTAAATTCGGAAACATTAATTCTGTTCGAAGAACACGTCCCTGTGGTCCGAAAAAACCCGGAGCACTTGCTGTAACACCTTGAATCATATCATGTCCAATGCGGTCAAGCAATTCCTGATTAGCCGGAATACAATAGGGAAATGGTAATTTTTCATCCCACCCGGTTTGTTCAATAAAAGCATTTACTATTTCATCTTTTGATAGATTATCATGGCGGTAAAACTGTAACAGTCCGTCAAATCCAAAACCATAAGCAGAAGCAATAAAACTATGTATTGGAATATCGGGTTGCAGTGCTCCGCAAGTTCCTATTCTAATAAGTGTCAATGACTTATGTTCTTTTTTAATTTCTAAAGTTTTAAGGTCAATATTCGCAAGTGCATCAAGTTCGTTCATCACAATATCAATATTGTCTGTTCCCATGCCCGTTGAAAGTACAGAAATCGGGTTCCCTTTTAAAGTCCCCGTATGCGTTATCAATTCACGGTTCTTTCTTTTGAGGAGTACTTTATCAAATCTCTGTGAAATGGTATCTACTCTTCCGGGGTCCCCAACAAGAATAACGGTGTCGGCTAACTCATCCGGGGATAAATTAAGATGATATATTTGACCTCCCGGTTGTAGAGGTAATTCAGAGGCTTCTATTTTCATAATGTGGTATAGTTTGACAAAAAAAATCAGTTATTATTATTAAATTGCAAAGGTAACGATTTTTCTTTTATTTTTCTTGCGTCGGATTGGCTATAGTTCTAAAAAATGTTCTACTTTTGCAAAGTACGATCTTTGATATTAAAACGTTTAAAAATCAGTATATTATGCAGTCAGACATTGCCCTTGTTGCCGGTAGAGCTAATCCTGAATTAGCAAAAAAAATCTCAGAACATTTAAATCTTCCTCTCTTAAAAGTAGATATTGCCCAGTTTCGTGATGGTGAAATTCAAGCCTATTACAATGAAACGATAAGAGGAAAACATGTTTTTATCATTCAGCCTACTTTCTCTCCGGCTGAAAATATTTTGGAATTATTAATCCTTATTGATGCCGCAAAACGCGCTTCTGCCCGAAAAATCATTGCTGTAGTGCCTTATTTCGGCTATGCCCGACAAGATCGTAAGGATAAACCCAGAACCTCCATTGGAGCAAAATTGATGGCTAATCTCTATACCGTAGCTGGTATTGACAGGCTCATCACCATGGATTTACATGTTGATCAGATTCAGGGTTTTTTTGAAATTCCTGTTGACCACCTCTATTCTTCAACAGTATTTCTTCCCTATATAAAAAGCCTTAATTTGGATAATCTTTGTATTGTTTCTCCTGATACAGGGGGGACTAAACGGGCTTCTTCCTATGCCAAATTTCTGAATTGCGATCTTGCTATCGGATTTAAACAACGTGAAAAACAAAATGAAGTAGCCACTTTGCAAATTATCGGTGATGTAAAGGATAAAAATGTGATTTTAGTGGATGACATTATTGATACCGGTGGGACTTTATGTAAAGCTGCAAAGCTAATCAAAGAGTTGGGGGCTAAAAGTGTATTTGCGATGTGTGCCCATGCCCTTTTGTCAGGCAGTGGCCTTGAAAATGTTGAAAATTCAGTTTTAGAAAAACTCATTATTACCGATACAATTCCTTTAAAGCGTTCTTCTTCAAAAGTTCAGGTAGTATCTGTATCAGAATTTCTTGCTGATGTTATCAGAAGTGTAATGGACAATACGTCAATTTCTTCTCACTATTTTTCATCTTAACTAAAAAGGTTTTAGATGCTTGATAATAATCAAAGAAATGAAATTTCGCAATTAGGGAAGTTTGCCCTAATTGAAAAGTTAAGTGAAAAATTTCGGTTAACGCAACCTTCTTCCATATTAGGAATTGGCTCTGATGCTTCAATAATCAGACCAACAAAGGGAAATATTGCTACCAGTTCAAGACTCTTTGTTGAAAATATTCATTTTGATTTGACCTATTTTCCTCTGAAACATTTAGGATACAAGTCTGTTGTGGTAGCTCTTTCCGATATTTTGGCTATGAATGCAATTCCTACCCAAATTTCTTTAAGTATTGCTGTTTCAAATCGTTTCTCCATGGAAGCCATGCAGGAAATTATGGATGGCGTATTTGTGTGTTGTAAAAAGTACTCTATAGATTTGGTTGGACTTGATATTTCTGCTTCTCATACAGGATTGATTATTGCTGTGAATGCTTTTGGTGATGCTGAAAATGATAAAATTGTTAAACGTGATGGGGCTAAAGAGAAGGAATTGATTTGCGTATCCGGTGATTTTGGAGCAGCTTATACAGGACTGATCTTGTTAGAGCGTGAAAAGAAAGTTTTTGAGGTTAATCCAAATGTTCAGCCCAATTTCAATGGGTATGATTATCTCCTGGAACGGCAGTTAAAGCCGGAACCGCCTTTTGATATTATTAATAGCTTACAAAAGAGTGAGATCATGCCAACTTCCATGATCAATGTTTCAGATGGCATTGCTTCAGCGTTGATACATGTTTGTAATGCTTCTCATAAGGGATGTACTATCTATGAAAATAAAATTCCGGTTGATACGCTCACTTTCACTACGCTTAAAGAATTCAAAATTGTGGCTACTACTGTAGCACTTAATGGTGGAGAAGATTATGAATTGCTTTTTACTATTAAGCAGGATGATTTTGAGAAAATCAGTCAGCTCAAGAATATTTCTGTAATAGGCTATATGCATGAAGAGACAGCAGGAAAAAATCTGATAACCAATGACGAATGCCTTTTACCTCTTAAAGCACAGGGATTTGTCGAGAATACCGATAAGACAGAGAAATAATCACTTATTTTTAGTGTGTTGACATTAAATAGGTCTTAATAAAGCCGTCTAAGTCACCATCCATAACAGCGTTTACATTTGATGTTTCGTATCGGGTACGTAAATCTTTAACCATTTTATAAGGTTGCATCACATAACTCCTGATTTGTGATCCCCATTCAATTCTCTTTTTGCTACTTTCGATTTCAGAAATCTTCTCACGTTTTTTTTCCAATTCAATCTGATAAAGTTGTGATTTAAGCATTTGAAGCGCTTTTTCACGATTTTGCAGTTGAGAACGTGTTTCCTGACACTCCACGATGATGCCTGATGGTTCGTGGTGCAGGCGCACTGCCGTTTCTACTTTGTTAACATTCTGCCCTCCGGGGCCACTGGAACGATAGGTGTCCCAACTAATATCTGCGGGATTGACATTTATTTCTATCTCATCATTGATAATAGGGTAGGCGAACACTGATGCAAAAGAGGTGTGGCGACGATTAGCAGAATCAAAAGGTGATAGTCGGACGAGTCTGTGAACGCCGTTCTCACTTTTCAGATAGCCATAGCCATAAGGTCCGTCAAGTTCCAAAGTTGCCGACTTGATACCGGCAACATCTCCTTCCTGCCGGTCCAGAATTTTGATTACATAATTGTTGCGTTCACCCCAGCGAATATACATTCGAAGAAGCATTTCAGCCCAGTCGCAACTTTCTGTTCCTCCGGCACCCGAGTTAATGGTCAGGACAACGCCCAGCCTGTCTTCCTCATCACGCATCATATTTCTGAATTCCAGTTTTTCAATAGCATTCAGAGCTTTGGAATAAGAATCATCAATTTCACTTTCACTAGCTTCACCCGCTTCAAAAAATTCAAATAAAACAGATAAATCATCAAAACGATTTAGGGCATTATTATACTCTTCGACCCAGGATTTGATAAAACTGATTTCTTTCATTAATTTCTCAGCTTCTTTTGGATCTTCCCAAAAGCCATCCTGATGAGTAACTGCCTCTTTTGAGCTTATTTCCTCAATTTTTTTGTCGATGTCAAAGAAACCTCCTTAACTCATCGAGTCTTTTAGATAAATCTTTAACTTGTTCGTTAGTAATCATTTTATGGTAATTAATTTGTTATATTTAGTTTCTCGATTTTTTACAATATCTTCAATTTTATTAAAAATGGAAATTTGAAAAATCAAGATAAATACTTATTACGGTAATTTTTGATTCCGTTGATAATCATTTCATTTTCAAAGCCCTTAGAAAGTAAATGCCGGTAAAGTTTAGGATATGTTTCTTTCGTCAAATCGTTAGTCCTGAGCCATTTTTCAATAGAAGTATGAAGATTATCCTCGTATGGTTCTTCCTCAATTTCTTCAAGATAACCGGAAATCATCTTTTCACTAATCCCTTTTCGGAGCAATTCATTTTTAATTTTCATTTTACCCCAATTTCTAGTGTTCATCTTACCTCGAACGTAATTTTCAACAAATCTTTCCTCATTAATAAAGTTCTCTTTTATAAGATTTTCAATAATTTCATCGATTTGCATTTGTGAAAGTTTATAACTTTTCAGTTTTAGTTTTACTTCCAAAACCGAACGATCCTGAAAAGCACAATACTTACGCATTTTTTCTAGCAAATCATCAAGAAAAGGCATAATTCATTATTTTTTCAATCTTCAACATGAGGAGAAGACCACAATATAATCTCTTCCATATCCTTATTGAAAAATTTATATTCCATAATATAATAATCAGGATTGGATTTAAGATGAACCCATTTGTGATACTTTAGAAACCATCTGATTTGTTTAGAGATGAGTCCCTTAGTGAGATAAGCATAAATATATTCATGAAGCATAATGGTGATGGAAGACTCTTGTTGTTTATTAAAGAGAAAATCGATAGTGTTCTCCAATTCTTCCTCAACGAGAATAGTGGGTTTGATTTTACCGGTTCCCTGACAGGCAGGACATTGTTCAGTAGTTTCAATAATGGTTTCCTTGCGAACTCTCTGTCGGGTGATTTGAATAATGCCAAATTTGTTTATCGGAAGAATGGTATGTTTTGATTTATCTCCCTGCATAAATTCTGTCATTTTTTGGAAGAGAGTAGCTCGGTTAGCAGTTTTGTGCATGTCGATAAAGTCGATCGTGATAATACCTCCCATATCGCGTAGCCTGAGTTGCCGGGCAATCTCTGCAGCCGCGATCAGATTCACTTCTAAAACGTTTTCTTCCTGAGACTGTGATGATTTAAATCGATTTCCGCTATTGACATCAATCACATGCATTGCTTCAGTATGTTCAATGATGAGATATACCCCATTTTTGACGGTAACAATCTTGCCGAAAGAGCCTTTAATTTGTTTGGCAACGTTGAAATGTTCAAAGATGGGCTGTTTTTCTTTATAGAGGTTTAGAATTTTGCTCTTTTCAAAAGAGATAGATTTCAGATAAGATTTAACTTCATTATACAATACCGGAGAGTCAACATAAATAGCATTGAAGGTATCGTTAACCAAATCACGAATAAGGGCAGAAGTTTTGTCTAAATCGGCGGCAATTTTTGAAGGAATAGGAGAATGGGGCAGTTTAGAAACGGCTAATTTCCATCGTTCGACCAATTGCTGCAGGTCAGAAGTAATCTCTTCCACTTTTTTATTTTCAGCAACAGTTCTAATGATAATTCCAAAATTTTTAGGTTTTATACCCTGGACGATTTTTTTCAGTCTTTTTCGTTCCTCGTTGCTTTTAATTTTTTGTGAAATAGATATTTTATCCAAAAAAGGCACTAAAACGAGATATCGACCTGCAAATGAAATTTCGGTACTAATTCGTGGACCTTTTGTTGAAATGGGTTCTTTAGCTATTTGGACCAGAATTTGTTGCCCGGTAGAGATAACGTTTCCTATTTTTCCGATTTTATCTATTTCAGGTTCCGGAGGGAAGTTGGCAATACTGCTTTTATTATTCTCAATTGCTTGTTTTACAAATGAGTTTATTGTACGGACATGGGTTCCAAGATCAAGATAATGCAAAAAAGCATCTTTTTCGCTTCCGATATCAACGAAAGCCGCATTAAGTCCCGGCATTATTTTCTTGACTCTTCCTAAATAAATATCCCCGACTGAAAATTGATCCGAAGATTTTTCGCGGTGAATTTCAACTAACCTCTTATCTTCAAGAAGAGCAATTTGAATTTCATTCGGGTGAGAAGTAATGATTAATTCTTTAGTTACAATGTTATCACTCATATATTTGCGATCAGATAAGTATAAATGAAAAACTAAATAATATGAACAAGTGACATATTATTTAGTTTTAGGAGATTAAACATAAGAGAAAATGTTATTTCTTCTTATGTCTGTTTTTTCTTAAACGTTTTTTCCGTTTATGAGTAGACATCTTGTGTCTTTTTCTTTTTTTACCACTTGGCATATTATTCTTAGATTATAAGTTATTTATCTTATTTAATTTTTTTTACTTGATTAACGAAAGTTTTGCAAGGTTTGAAAGCTGGGATTTTATGTGCAGGGATTACGATAGTGGTTTTTTTAGAAATATTTCTTGCGGTTTTTTCAGCTCTTTCTTTTACAATGAAACTGCCAAAACTTCTGAGGTAAACATTTTCGTTTTTAGCTAATGAACCTTTTACGGTGGTCATAAAAGCTTCAACAACGGTCTGTACTGCGTTTTTATCAAAACCGGTTTTGTTTGAAATTTCATTTACGATTTCTGCTTTTGTCATAATTCAAAATTTTAAGGTTTAATATTCTGGTTTATTATTCAATTTTATTTGTGATTTAAATTGAATTGCAAAAATACATATTTATTTGATTCACAATTGCTATTTTACAAAAAAAAAATTTTTTTTATAAAATTCTCTCGTAAATTTTATCTGCTAATCGGCTGGCACCTATTCTGAAATAATGGTTGGTTAACCATTTTTCCCCTAAAACATTTTCCAAGATTTTGAGATATAAAAGAGCTGTTTCGGCATCTGAAATTCCTCCTGCCGGTTTCATCCCGATCATGATACCCGTACGGTCATAATATTCTTTTATGGTGTCAATCATAACCAAAAAGTACTCGGGAGTGGCATTAACAGGGACTTTTCCTGTTGAAGTTTTGATAAAGTCTGCTCCGGCATCGATAGCCAGGCGGGAAGCATTATATATATTGTCAAAACTTTTCAGTTCGCCGGTTTCAATTATTACCTTCAAGAGAGTATTATGGCACACTTTTTTAATTGCAACAATTTCCTCAAATACTTCTTCAAAATTTGATTCTAGAAATTTACCGCGGGAAATGACCATGTCAATATCGTCAGCCCCTTCATCAACAGCATATTTAACTTCCGCAAGTTTAACAAACAGTGGTGATTGTCCGGAAGGAAATGCCCCGGCAACAGAAGCCACCCGAACACTGCTTCCATGAAGCATTTTCTTTGCTTGAGCAACAAAAGGAGGATAAACGCAAACAGAGGCAGGGTTAGAGATTTTTTTACTTACCGATTTAAAACTTTTGGCTTTATTACACAAATCTTCAATTTTGCTTGTATTGTCAGCCCCTTCAAGAGTGGTAAGGTCAATACAATTCAGCATAAATCTGAATGCTGTTTGTTCGTCAAAGAATTGAAGCGGCTGTTGTGAATATTGGTCAATCCTTTCCGCAACTTGAGATTGGCTGAATGGATAAGGGGTAAATTTGAAATTTTTCATTTTGAAATAAAACTTAAGGAACAAAATTACTTTATACTACCTTTTTTTTTGAAAGTATCCAACCCGACTTTCAGCGAAAAAACATGCGAATAAAGGGCAATGGAGACATTTCCAATGTCAGTAAAGGCGTAATCGATAGTAACTATATTTTTAATATTGATACCCAATCCGAGGTTAATTTGTAGCGTAGTTTTAGTTTTTCCGTCAAAGTCAGGTTCTTGTTGAAGATTTCCAATTCCGGCTCTGATGGCGATAATATTTTTGAAACCAAATTCCATTCCGAAATGGGGATCGATAGAAATAAAGTTGCTCCGAATGAGGGTATTTCTTTTGCCATCAAAAGTGCAGTCAAGATCAAGTGCAAAAGTGGCATCAAAACCTTTGCCGAATTTCACATATTTAGCTCCACCAATCAGCAATTTTGGCAAAGTAAGTTCCAGATTATTAGAAGGGATTTCGTTTCCTGTTGCTTCAAAAGTTGCGATCATCTCCGGAGATAAGTTGTAGCTCCAGGCATTAAAAGTAGAAGTGGCATCACGAAGCATGGCCCCTGCCTGCCATCCTTTTCTGTTGTATTGCAATCCAAAGTCCAGTCCAAAACCCCAAGATCCTGCAAAGTCGCCAATAGTTCGTCTGATAATTTTCACATTTCCACCTAATGAAAGCCCTTCAATTTTTTCAAAATTATGAGCATAGCTAAGCATAAATGCGTTGTCAGCGGCAGAAAAAAGAGAAATTCGGTCATAGTCGATATTCCCCTGATTGTCGATCAACTCTGTAGTATTCATTATATTGTCAACGCCAAAACGGATATATGAAAATGCGACAGTTGATTTTTTGTCAATTTTAAATGCAATTCCGGCATAGTCATATTTTGCAATTCCGGCAAAATATTCTGCATGCATAAGGGAAAGCTGATATTTTTTTGACATTCTGCTCAATCCTGCTGGATTCCAATAGGCCGCCGTAACATCATCTGTGATGGCGCACATCGTGTTTGACATGGCCAATCCTCTGGCACCCAAACCTAATGACAGAAATTCATTACTGTATTTTCCGGTCTGTGCAAATAGCACGACTGAAGTGAAAAATAAAAAAATAGTTGCAATTGATTTTTTCATCAAGTAATCTGTATAGTTTTTGGAACGGCAAAAATAGTAAATTATTATAGTTCTTTTTTCTTCATTTTTATTCACCAAAGTGATTATTTTCCTGATTGACATAAATGTAAAATTAAAAATATGAGTGTTTTAAATTTATTTTATACAACATATCAATAATTTAAGCGGTAAATTATGTACTGATTAAACACTTAAATTCCATTGAAATATACACCATTAAGGGACAATTTATTTTGTCCGTACCTCATCCTTCGAGGAACAACATCACAATTCCTTTTTCCCAATATCAAAATGGAATGTATATCATGAAGATATTATCACATAATCAATCGTATTAAACATATAAAATTATTAAATTATAAAATATTTTTGAATAATAAGGGAAGAAGATTAAAACACAAATACTCTCTTAGGCTTACTGGAAGTGAAAATATAATTCCGTAAAATAAGAGTTTTAGGGGAAACCCTTACGGCGAAGCATAGCGAGTCGAATCACCTATATAAAAAACTGAAAAAAAGTTATTTTTTTTGTAAAAAATAATCATTTTCTTTTGGAATATGAAATATATATAATATCTTTGCCGAATCAAGATTTTATTTCGAAGTAATTTTTTGATTTAATGCAGGCTTTATTCCTGTTCATTCTAAACAAATTTTAAAATGAAAAAGTTAGTGTTGTTCTCCATGGCATTAGCCATTGCTATGTGTGTTAATGCCCAGCACCATTGTGCTACTCCCACAAATGTTAATGTTTTGCCTACTTCTTTCAATTCGATGCATGTTTCCTGGCATGGTCCGGGAGGAAATTCCCAAACAATTAGTAATTACTTACATGGTAATAGGTTGAACTTGTTCAATCAATCGCAGCTCACCAATTACCCGGGAGTGGGTTATAATAATGCCGATGTAAGTTCAACTTATGGTGATCAGGCTACTTTGGGACTCTATGCCAATATTTTTGATTCGGCACTTGTAGCAGATGATTTTATTTTAGAAAACTATTCCTACGTCTCTTCAATTCAGTTTTATGCTTATCAAAATAATTCCGGAATTGATACCTCATCCATAAAAGGTGTTTATGTTGCTATATATGACCAAAATCCAATTAATGGTTCTGCCCCGATATGGGGTGATTATGTTACCGATAGAATGATATCTTCTTCATGGACGGGAATATATCTTACTACTCAGAATTCATTTACCAATACAGATTGTCCCATTATGAAAGTGGTGGCAGAAATAGATACTTCTTTGGCTGCCGGAAATTATTGGGTGACTGTTGCTTTTTCAGGAAATCCTTCCCTTAGTGGACCATGGGCTCCTCCGGTGAGAAATTTATTACAGGTGAATACAGGAGATGCTTTGCAATATGATAATCAGTCTTGGGTTCCCTGGAGAGATTCCCAAACGTTGGGTCAGTATGGGTTGCCTTTTATTGTGAAAGGTTATGCACAAACTGATTCTTTGATGGGGTTTAATGTTTTTCGAAATGGTGTTCAACTGAATAGTTCTTTAGTGGAAGATTACAGTTTTTTGGATGAAGATGCAATTCTTCAGCCTACTACCGAATATTGTTACACTGTTAATGCAGTTTATCTAAATGGTTGCACATCATCGGAAACATCTCCGGTATGTGCCAGTACTCTGGAGGATCCATGTGAAATTACGAGCTTGCCTTACCTGAATAATTTTGATTCATACGGAACCGGTATCGGAACCTTTCCTTCTTGTTGGACAAAATATTACAGTGATACTATTCCCACTGATCCTTATATTAGTAATACTGTCAATTTCTCTGCACCCGGATCCTTGTTTATGGATGCTTTATTGGGATATTTTTCGATGGCAATCACGCCTAAATTCGATGCTTCCATTCCGATAAACAGTTTACGGGCTACATTTCTGATTTATAAAACAATCGCTATCCATAAATTAATTATTGGGGTTGTTGATACTTTAACCAATCCTCCTGTTTTTACTCCGGTAGATACATTATCATCCTCATCTGTTAATAGTTGGGAAGAATTTGAAGTTGACTTCAATAATTATTCCGGCAGTGGACACCAGATTGCTTTCAAAAGTTTTGCCACATCGGCATATAATAGGATATACATTGACAATTTGGAAATATATACAATTCCTCTTTGCGAGAGACCGGGTAATATACGTGCGGAAAATGCTACTTCCAATTCAGTGGATATTGTGTGGCATCCGGTTGGAAATACCACCAGATGGACTTTGGAATATAAAGCTGCCAATGTATCTACATGGACAACGGTTCAAAATTTGACAGATACGATATATACAATTCAGAATCTGGCCGGGAGCACCTCTTATCAGATGGAAATTAGGGTGAAGTCGTTGTGTCTTTTGGGAGAAGCAGAAAGTCTATGGAAGAGTGCAACGGTTAGTTTTAACACTCTTTGTTCTTCTATTTCAGGATTCCCTTATGGGGAAAATTTCGACACCTATGGAACCGGGGCAACAGTTACTCCGGATTGTTGGGCACAACCTTCAACCAATGATACGTATTATGACAATGTTTATCCGAATTTATCCACAGCGAATTTTATTTCGGCACCTGCCGGATTATATTTTAAATCGTCTGCATACTATCAAACCATGATTTCATTGCCGTCCGTTGATCCTTCTGTGTCTCTCAGTGCTTTACAAGTGAGATTTAAAGTGAAAATGGGAAGCGTTACTTCTAATTTTAAAGTAGGGATAATGACAAATCCTATTGATACTTCTACATTTACGGTGGTTCAGTCCATTACTCCCGGAAGTACTACAACTTGGCTTGAATACGAAGTGCCTTTGACAAGTTATCAGGGAACCGGGCGCTTTATTTCTATTAAATCCCCTAGGGGAAATGGTGAAAATACTTTTACAATTGACAACCTTGTTGTTGAATATATATCATCTTGTGTCGTTCCACACGGAATTGCAATAAATAATATTACTACCACTTCGGCTATTGCCACATGGAATACCGGAGGACCCGAGAGCTCGTGGGAAGTGAGATACAAAACCAGTTCCGATTCAATTTGGATTAGTTATTCTATAAATGATTCCTCCTGTGTCATGCAGTCATTGATTCCGGGAAGCAACTATGAATTTCAGGTAAGAGCATTTTGTGGAAACGAATTCAGCAGGTGGAGCTCCGGAACGCCATTTTTTACTCCATGCGAGGCGATAGCATCGTTACCTTATACTGAAAATTTCGATACTTACGGCACCGGAATCGGTACATTTCCGACTTGTTGGTCAAGATATTACAGTGGAACCACTACAACTGTTCCCAATATCAGTACAACATGTTTTTCATCTCCCGGCTCGTTGTTTCTTAATTCCACTACGGCTTATTATACCATGGCTATGTCACCCCAAATTGACAACTCCTATCCTGTAAATAGCTTACAGGCAACTTTCAAAGTTAGAAA
>JAEWNB010000184.1 GCA_023392945.1 Bacteroidota bacterium | reverse complement strand
GTGCCGATAATTGCCTATTTTTGTTTTCCGAATAATATCATTTACAGATGAAGAATAAAATTACTTTTTCTTTAACGCTTCTTTGCCTTCTTTTTTTTACTTTTTCTCTTAAAAGTCAAAATGTAGTTCTTGTCGAAAAGGGGCACTCTTCCTATCAAATTGTGGTCGGAGAAAAGGCGGATTCCATGGAGCTTTATGCAGCAAAAGAGTTGCAACGCTACTTGTTTGCCATTTCTAATGTAACTCTCGATATTGTGTCTGATTCGGCTACTCTTTCCGATTATGAAATTGTGATTGGGAAAAATGACCGTTTAAAGGAATTATTGCCTATGAAAGAGATTCCCCGGGATGAGGGCTTTATCATTTATACCGACAAAGCGAAGCTCCTTATTGCCGGAGGCGGGAGAAAGGGCACTTTATACGGAGTGTATGAATTTCTTGAAAAATATCTCGGTTGCCGGATGTATGCCCCCGATGCCATTGTGATTCCTAAGAAATCCATTGTCACCATTCCCCAAATTAAGGATATTCAACACCCTGTTTTCAGCTACCGGGAGACTTTGCATCTGTATCCTATTCAGAACAGCTCTTATGCAGATTGGCATAAATTGCACAATCGTTCCGATATAGCAAGAGAATGGGGCATGTTTGTCCACACTTTCCAAACTCTTATTCCTGCTGATCAATATTTTGACACACATCCGGAATGGTTTTCGGAGATTAATGGCAAGAGAATCAAAGACGGTCAGCTTTGTCTTTCCAATCCTGATATGAGAGAAGAGCTGATAACCAATCTTAGTAAGATGATTCAGCAAAATCCCGCAGCCCGATATTGGTCGGTTTCCAATAATGACAATTACAATTTCTGTACTTGCGAAAGCTGTAAGGCGCTGGATAAAAAATTCGGGAATACTCCTTCTGGAAGCTTGGTATGGTTCATCAATCAAGTGGCTGCAGCTTTTCCCGACAAGATTATCTCTACCTTGGCCTATCAGTTTTCGCGAAGAGCACCTCAAAATATTGTGCCGGCAGACAATGTTAACATTATGCTCTGTTCAATAGAATGCAACCGCAGCCGTTCTTTTGCAGAAGATCCGGGAGAAAAGGAATTCCGAAAGGATGTAGAAGACTGGGCTGCCCTGACCCATAATATTTTCATGTGGGATTATGTGGTTCAGTTTCGGAACTACCTTGATCCATTTCCAAACTTACATGTACTCAAACCAAATCTTCAATTCCTTGCCGACCATAGCATTAGGATGATGTTTGAACAAGGCAGCAGTGAAGAGGTAACCGAATTTCATCAATTGCGAACTTACCTAATTGCCAAATTATTGTGGAATCCTTATCAGGATGCCAATCTGATTATAAATGATTTTCTTTCAGGCTATTATGGTGCTGCCGCACCTTATATCCGGCAATATATTGATACTATGCAACAAGCCTTATTACAGTCCGGGAAAAGACTCGATATTTATGGCTTTCCGACAGATGCTCTGGAGAGCTATTTAACTCCGGTGCTGATTAAAAAGTATGAAGCACTTTTTGACAGTGCTGCCGTGGCAGTATCTGACGATAAGATATTGTCCGACAGACTCTCCCTGGCTCGGATGCCACTGGAATTTGCCATGCTTGACATCGCTTGCTCCAATATGATTCCGGAAATATCAATCTTTATAACCGAAAAAGGAAAGCTAAAAGCTAATAAAGCAATGGTAGCAAGGCTCTATCGGTTTGTCGACAATTGTCGTCATTTTAACATCATGGCCTTAGCTGAGAGTAAAGCCTATACTCCGGAACAGTTTTTGAATGATGTGCTGAACATCATTCAGAAAGGGACTGCTCGCAACCTGGCTTCCGGGAAACCGGTCGTGCTGACTAGTGCCTGCTCTCCAAAATACAACAAAGCCGGAGCTTCCGCACTCACAGACTGCAACTTTGGCAGAAGTGATTATCGGCATAACTGGCTCGGCTTTGAAGGGAACGACATGGATGCCGTAATTGATTTACAGGAGAATGTAAAAGTAAAACGCATCAGTGTTGATTTTCTTGAGGCTCCTTTATCTTGGATTTTTCTGCCGGAGAAAGTCGAATTTTTTGTCTCTTGCGATGGTGTGGAGTGGAAAAAAGTAGGCGAATCAGCGCAACAGGGAAGTAATATTATCGGAAAATCCGAAATCAAAAAATATCAGATTCAATTTCCGAAAAAAGAGATTCGATATGTTAAAGTGCTGGCTACATCATTAAAGCGCTGCCCTGAATGGCATCGCGGATTTGGAAATCTCTGCTGGATTTTTGCCGATGAAATAGTAGTAGAATAAAATTGTAAAAAAATCTATTTTTCAAAACTCCTCAACTTCCTCAACCCATTTATAAAGTTTATCCCCTCTTCTTACTGTGGTGGAAGTAGAAATAGAGCAAAAAACTCCTTTTTCCGCAAAGTCAACAGGCTTCAGGTCGACTCTGATTTCAGAAACTTCCCCTTCATATACTCCGGTAGTAGGGCCGATAATCAGAATAGAATCCCCAACAGCAAGTTTGCCGGTTTCAATATAGATTTCAGCAACACCCAATTTCCCGAAATAGTTGGTAATTTTGCCAACATGCTGTTTAACGCGGGTTGCCTGTGAACCATAGCGTTCTGTCCATTCTCCCAATTTCCGCCCCAGATAATAGCCATCCCAAAAATCGCGATTATAGACACTGCGCAATCTATTCATCCAATTGTCAATTTTTTCAGGAGTATAATCTTGATTTTCTATTGCCTCTACTGCTTCGTGGTAGCAGGTTGTCACCATTTTCACATATTCCGCAGAACGTCCCCGCCCTTCAATTTTGAGAACAGAAACGCCGGCTTTTATTATTTTATCGAGAAAGCCTATGGTGCAAAGGTCTTTGGGAGACATTATATATTTATTCTCGATATTGAGTTCAATTTCATGATCCAGATCTTTCACCATATAACCACGCCGGCAAGGTTGCAAGCAGGCTCCCCTATTTGCGGAAAAGTTAAAATTATCCAAACTGAGATAGCATTTTCCCGACACCGCCATGCACAAGGCTCCATGCACAAACATTTCAATTCTGACAGGTTTCCCACCGGGACCGCAGATATTTTCTTCACAAATAGCTTTTGAAATATCGGACACCTGACGAAGATTCACCTCCCGCGCCAATACCATTACATCAGCAAACTGCGAGTAAAAACGAACCGCTTCAATATTGGTTATGTTACATTGCGTGGAGATATGAATTTCAAGTCCTATTTGTCGGCAATAGTTCATTACTGCCCAATCGGAGGCAATGATCGCCGACACCTCACACTGCTTTGCCAAATCGAGCAATTGTCTCACTTCCCCTATTTCGTCATTATATACGATCGTATTAACAGTCAGATAAGAGAGCACCCCATGTTCTTTACAGATAGAAGTAATGTTCTTCAAATCCTCAAGGTTAAAATTAACGGATGAACGGGCGCGCATATTCATTTTCCCGACTCCGAAATAGACGGACCCTGCCCCTGCCTGAATAGCTGCCGACAATGATTCATAAGAGCCAACCGGCGACATGATTTCAATTTTCATCATCCTTACTTTTTTAGCATGCAAAAATAACTCATTTTTTCAAAAGGGATCAAAGAAGCTTATTCCAGCATCTCTTTAGCCTTGAGAACTGCTGCAACCAAAATGTCGATTTCCTCTTTAGAATTATATAGAGCAAATGAGGCTCTAATAGTTCCCGGAATAGCGAGTTTGTCCATAATAGGTTGGGCGCAGTGGTGTCCGGTTCTTACAGCAACTCCGAGATGATCGATAATGACTCCGGCATCATAAGGATGAATTTTATTGATAAGAAAAGAGATAATGGCTGCTTTATCAGGAGCTGTCCCAATAATTTTCACTCCGGGGATGTTAAGAAGTTTTTCCGTTCCATATTGCAGCAATTCATTCTCATAGCTTGCAATTTTATCTATCCCTATATTTTCAATGTACTCAATAGCTTTTTTCAATCCGATAACATCTCCCACCGATGGGGTTCCTGCTTCAAATTTAAAGGGGAGATCGTTATAAGTAGTTTTTTCGAAAGTAACCTGTTTGATCATTTCCCCGCCACCAAGAAAGGGCGGCATTTTATTGAGCCACTTTTCCTTTCCATACATCACACCGATACCCATTGGGGCATACATTTTATGTCCTGAAAAACAATAAAAATCACAATCCAATGCTTGCACATTCACTTTCAAATGCGATACTGCCTGTGCTCCGTCAATCATTACAGGAATATCATGTTGGTGGGCAATTTTAATAATTTTCTCAACCGGATTGATAGTACCAAGAGCATTAGAAATATGAGTTACGGCAATTATTTTTGTTTTTGGGGAAATCAGCGCTTCCAGTTTTTCAATTTCCAACACCCCATTTTCGTCCATGGGAAGCACTTTTATTACGGCTTTCTTCTCTTCACAAACTATCTGCCAGGGAACAATATTGGAGTGATGTTCCATCTCACTAAGAATAACCTCATCCCCTTCGCTAAGAAAAGTGCGCCCAAAAGAATAGGCAATCATATTGATAGATTCGGTAGTTCCGCGGGTAAAAATAATTTCATAGCTATTAGGGGCATTGATAAAGGTCTTTACCTTATTTCTGGCAGATTCAAATTCATCCGTTGCTCTCTGACTCAGGTAGTGAACTCCACGATGAATATTGCTGTTGATAGTCTCGTAATAATCTGACAGAGCATCAATAACCATCTGTGGCTTTTGGGTAGTGGCGGCATTATCAAAATAAACCAGCGGACGGTTATATATCTTTTGATTCAGTATTTTAAAATCTTCTTTATTCATAAAATCAATCATTATTGTTGCTCATTCCATTTATCATCATCATCCGGTTCCGGATTTATTTCCTCATTTTCTTTTGGGATCATCAGTTTATAGAAAAGTCCGAATAGAATGATAAAAAACAAAGACCATGCAATAGCAAAAAATCCCATTTTAAGAGCTCCGCCAATCAGAAGATTTTTGCAGCAAAAAAGAAGAATTTGGGAAATAATATAGAGATGAAAGCCGATTTTGTTAAGTTTAAGCATCAGGGCTGCTCCTATAACCGCAAGAGCGTAAGAAAATGACAACATAAGGAATTTCCAGCCGGCAACACCTGCCATTTGTTCTAATAGTTTCATTGACTCCTCAGGATAGTTCATGTTTTGCAACACTTCCAACATTTGAGGGATTAAATCGGTTGAAAAAGAGAGGAAAAGAAAAGTCAAAAACAAATATCCCGAACCGATAAAAGTTAAAATGCAAAGCAAGGTTAGAAGAGTAGGGCGTTTTTTCACCGTTTCATATTCACTGAAATATTCCATAGTATTCTATTTTATAATATTTTTTAGTTTTATTTTTTTCTATTCGGTAACGATTATCTGAGCGAAAGCCAACCACCCAAACAATTTCATCGTTACAACAAAGCAATGGGATCTTATGTTTTGTATTGAGATCTATTTTTCTATCCACAAAAAAATCACTGAGCTTCTTTTTTCCTTTCATTCCGAAAGGAAAAAAATAATCTCCTTTTTCCCATCTTCTCAACGTTAGAGGAAAAGTAAGTTTATCAGCATCAGCATATAAAATCATAGGATTCTCCTCAAAACAAATATCTTGCCCATAATCCAGCAGTTCAACATTAAATCCCGCAGTTTGTAATGCCGCGGCATCTGAAATAAGAAGGGAGGCGTTTTCCAATTTTCGGGAGATGGGCGTAATAATCAGCTTTTCTCTGTCTTTGATCAGTTGATGGGTTGCAGAAAAATAGCTTTTGCCTGAAATGGAATGAAGGTTTTCGGCAATAAGATTGGCAGTAGCAGGATTAAAATTAAAATCGGAAAGTATTTCATATAAAACCAGCCCATAATCTTTAATCCTGAACAAATCATTGAGTAAAATAGAGCAACTCTCTTCATTAAAAACAAGTAGCTTCTTCTTATACCGATTGATATAATGCAGATAGAAATCATATTGTTTTTTAAAAATAGCAGCATCATTAGAGGCTGTATTAATAAATCCGGGATTAATCTCCTGAAGTTTCGGAATTACAATCAGTCTCATCTTATTACGCTGATATTCTTCAGATAAGTTTGACGCATCGATACGATACTCAATTTGATGGGTGGTAACATAATTTCGTATTTCTACAGAAGAAAAAGGAAGCAGCGGGCGTATAACTTTTCCGTTGACAGGAGGAATTCCACACATTCCTTTGAGTCCGGTTCCGCGGGTAAGGTTCAGCAGCATTGTTTCAGCATTGTCATTAGCCTGATGGGCTGTCACAATATAGTCATAATCTTTACCGATTTCTGCAAACCAATCATACCGTAGTTCACGGGCAATCATTTCGACTGACTTTTCAGAATTGTTGGCAAGTGTAAGGGTATCAAATTCTTTAATAAAAACTATAACATTATATTTTTCACCCATAGCAGAGACCAAAGAGCAGTCAAGATTGGAATCCTCTCCTCTGAGATGGAAGTTACAGTGAGCAATATCAAAAGTGAGTTTGTTTTGGAAAAAGAGATGAGTAAGTGCACAGGAGTCAATTCCCCCGCTCACAGCAAGCAAGAAGTTGGCTTTTTCAGGCTTTGGCACTAATTTTTTCAGATATTTTATAAACTTCTTTTCCATACAAGAGGCAAAAATAGTGAAAAATTGCATATCGCATCACTTTCCCAAAGGCAGAAATCAAGTCAGGTCGTTCACTGTCGTACTTTTCTATTCGGCAAAAAAATGTATTTTTGCAAAAAATTTTTTATGACTTTACTGTTAGCATTAGACTTTATAAAATTCAGACTTACAGATGCCATAGACATCCTTTTGGTGGCTGTCATTCTGTATGAATTTTATAAATTGCTGAAAGGGACTGCTGCAGTAAGGATATTTGTCGGAATTGCCATATTATTTGTAGTCTATAAGTTAGCCGGACTTCTCCATTTAGGCATACTCTCAGAAATAATGGGACAAGTGATTAGTGTCGGTATGATTGCTCTTATTGTAGTCTTTCAGCCAGAAATCAGGTCTTTTCTCATTTATCTCGGCAATACCAAGTTTATAAAAATTCTGAGTGGAAAGTTAAATCGGAAAATGAATCCACAAAAATTTGCCGAGGATATTGAAGCGATTGTGAGAGCTTGCAAAAGGATGGCCAGTTCCAAAACCGGGGCTTTAATTATCATGGCCCGTGAAACTCCATTAGATCATTTCCTTTCCACGGGAGAGCCGTTAGATGCCATCGTTTCTCGAGAATTGCTTGAAAATTTATTTTTTAAAAACAGCCCTTTACATGATGGTGCGGTCATTATCAAAAATCACAGAATTGCAGCAGCCCGTTGTATTCTGCCGGTTTCCAAAGCAGACGACTTGCCCACCGATCTTGGCTTAAGACACCGCTCGGCAATAGGCTCCACCACCTTAACTGATGCCATAGCCGTAATTGTTTCCGAACAAACCGGACAAATATCAATATGCAAAGAGGGGAAAATAACTCGTGATATTTCCCCCATCGTTCTCAAGCAGATGCTTGCCGAAGAATTTATATCTTCAATATCCAAGAAGAAGAATTAAAAGAGTCTGTCTCTTTCTCCCTCGTCAATAGCTTTCAATTCAGAATCAACTTTCTTTTTATGTGCTGTTTCAGGCATTTCATCTACCATTTTTTGGATAAGAGCAAGTCCTTTTTTTCTGGTTTCCTCAGAGGCAAAATCATACAAATACTCTTTAAATGAGAACATTGCATTGGGCAAACAATATTGTTTAATCAAGCCCGGCTTTGCAAGATCCATAAAATCATGCCCCACTCTTCCTTTACGGTAACAACCGGTACAGAAAGAAGGAATATAGCCGGAATCAATCATGCTGGATATAACCTCTTCCAGCGAGCGGTGATCTCCTAAAGAGAACTGGCTGCCGGATTTTTCCGATTCATCACTGTATGCACCCGGATTAGTTCTGGAGCCGGCAGAAACCTGGCTAATACCGAAGTTAAAAAGTTCCGTGCGCATTTCGTCATTTTCGCGGGTGCTCAATATGATGCCGGTATAAGGCAGTGCAATTCTGATGATAGCAATAATCTTTTTAAAATCATCGTCAGAAACGGCATGTGGAATATGTTCCGGAAGCGGAGCACCTTCAGCAGGTTCAATACGAGGAAAACTAACCGTGTGAGGACCACAACCGAAGGCTCTTTCAAGGTGGTTGGCATGTTCCATCAAGGCAAGAATTTCATATCTATAGTCGGCAAGTCCGAATAAAACACCCAGCCCCACATCATCAATGCCGCCTTCCATGGCTCTATCCATTACCAATAATCGGTTTTCAAAATCGGCTTT
>JAEWNB010000207.1 GCA_023392945.1 Bacteroidota bacterium | reverse complement strand
ACGGAGCCAACCTTCCTTTCTTATTCAAATTTAATGTTGATGACATTCCAATTGTCATTTTATCCGTTCAATCTGAAGCAAGCACTCAGGCATTGTATAAGATTCTTGATGACAAAGTGGCTTCTCCTATAAGTAGGATTAACGGTGTTGGGACAGTATCCATTTCAGGAGCTCCACAAAGGGAAATACAGGTTTATTGTGACCCTTATAAATTAGAAGCTTACGGATTAACAGTTGAAGGGGTAGCCTCCATTATCAGCAGTGAAAACAAGAACCTACCGCTCGGCAATATAGATCTTGGCTCCAACACCTATTCAATGCGTGTTGAAGGAGAATTTTCCAATGCCATGGATATGAATCAAATTGTGGTAGGAAGCTTCAATAATAAAAACATTATGCTCAGTGACATCGCTGTTGTGAAAGATACCATAACGGAAAGAAGTCAGGAAGCATATAATGACGGCGTCAGAGGTGCCATGATTGTCATTCAGAAACAATCCGGAGCCAATACTGTAGAAATTGCAAAAGAGGTAAAAAAGGCATTGCCATCTATTCAAAAGCAACTCCCACCCGATGTGAAGCTGGGTGTTATTACAGATTTTTCTGAAAGTATTGTCAATACTATTGACAGTTTAAAGGAAGCAATCCTGATTACCCTTCTTTTAGTGGTATTGGTTGTATTATTTTTCTTAGGACGATGGAGGGCTACTTTTATTGTGGCTATCGTAATTCCGATTTCGTTAGTGGGAGCCTTCATTTATCTTTACCTGACAGGAAATTCTCTGAATATCATTTCATTATCATCTCTTAGTATTGCGATCGGGATGGTGGTCGATGATGCGATTGTGGTGTTAGAGAATATCACCACCCATATTGAGCGGGGAACTAAGCCTAAAGCTGCGGCAGTATTTGCCACCAATGAAGTTTATATTTCAATTGTGGCTTCAACTTTGGTTATTTTTGCCGTATTTATTCCCCTAACCATGCTTACCGGAATGGCCGGCATCATGTTCAAGCAGTTGGGATGGATTGTGACCATCATCATGTTTATTTCTCTTATGGCTGCAATGACCTTAACCCCAATGTTAAGTTCTGTCTTGCTGAAAAGAAATCCAAGTCGTGGAAAAGTATTTGGAGCCATATATGCTCCGGTTGAAAGATTCTTAAACAATCTCGATAAATGGTATTCAAACGGGCTTAAAAAGGCCTTAGCCAACCGTAAAAAAGTGGTTATATCAGCTGCTTTGATTGTTATAGCCAGTTTATTTCTGATAATTATCATTCCGACAGAATTTTTCCCAACGCAGGATAATGCGGCACTTTCCATTAAAATCAAGCTTCCTATTGGGACCAGGATTGAAACCAGCCGTGAATTTGCCTTAGAGTTGACAAAACAATTTGAAAAAGATTATCCGGAGCTTAGAACATGCAATTTCTCACTTGGACAGCCGGATGACAATAACACATATGCATTGTTGCAAGATAACGGATCTCATGTCATTTCATTTAATTTAAAATTCTTGCGAAAAACAGAACGAAAGAGAGGAATTACAGAACTCATAGATCAACTTCGCAGTGATTTGAATAAATACCCCGAAATTCAATCCTATCAGGTATCAACCGGAATGGGAATGGGTAGCCAAAGTAGTGTTGACATTGAAGTCTATGGTTATGATTTTGCATTAACGGATAAATTTGCTGCGGATCTCAAGAGCAGAATGCAAAAAGTAAAGGGATGTACTGAAGTAAATATCAGCAGAAATGAATATATCCCGGAAATCCAGATTGATTTCGACCGCACAAAACTTGCTGAAAACGGCTTAAATCTTACCACTGCAGGAATGTTTGTCCGTAACAGGGTTAATGGTGCTATTGCTTCTTTCTACCGTGAAGACGGAGAAGAATACAACATCAAAGTGCGATATGCTCCGGAATTCAGAGAGAGTGTGGAAGATATTGAAAATATTCTGGTATATAATTCATCCGGCAATGGTATCAGAATTAAAGATTTGGGTACAGTGGTGGAAAGAATGGTTCCTCCTACCATTGAACGTAAAGACCGTGAACGTATTGTTACCGTATCCTGTATGGTTGGTAAAGGAGCTGCTTTAAGTGAAATTGTAAAATCTGCAGAAAAAGAACTTGACAATATGGAAACCCCTCCGGAAATCTCTTATAAAATCGGGGGAACCTTTGAAGATCAACAGGAATCATTCGGAGATTTGTTCTTGTTAATGGGATTAATTGTCATACTGGTTTACATTGTGATGGCTTCTCAGTTCGAATCCTTTGTATATCCTTTTGTTATCATGTTCTCTATTCCTTTCGGATTCACGGGTGTGTTACTCGGACTCGCCGTGACCGGTACTCCGCTCAATATTATGAGTTTAATCGGCTTGATTATGCTGGTGGGAATTGTGGTCAAAAATGGTATTGTTCTTATTGACTACACGATCCTTTGTCGCGAAAGAGGCATGGATGTAAAGACTGCCGTTGTTGCTGCCGGCCGATCCCGTCTTCGTCCTATTTTGATGACCACGGCAACTACTGTTATGGGGATGATTCCTTTGGCCGTAGGGAAAGGAGAAGGTGCTGAAATGTGGAACTCTTTGGGTATGACGGTTGCTTTCGGATTAACTTTGTCCACCATCGTTACTTTAGTATTAATTCCAATTATATATAGTATATTTGCCGACTTCGGAATTAGAAGAAAAGCAAAAAAAGCTGCCAAACTCCAAGCTATTAACAATTAATCAATATCAAATCATTATGAAAGCTGTTTTTATTTCATTTTATCAGGCATTCTATGAAGAAGTTATAGCGATATTAGACAAACAGGAAATTAGAGGATTTACTTTATGGAATAATGTTCAAGGTCGTGGTTCTTTCACCGGAGAACCCCATTATGGCAGCCATGCATGGCCTACTATCAACTCAGCTATACTTACTTTTATTGATGAGAAGAAAGTACAACCTTTGTTGGAGGAAATACATAAACTCGATCTTTCGGCAGAACAACAAGGCATAAGAGCCTTTATTCTCGGTGCTGAAGAGTACTCAATAAACAATAGGTAACCTTTGAGTGTTACTATACATATTTTATAATTATTCAATGATAAAAAACCATCAAAAAATTGCAATTGTCTATCAAGAAAAAAAAATAAACTACTCCGAACTTCTACAAAATATCAATTGCTACGCCCAGGCATATAA
>JAEWNB010000196.1 GCA_023392945.1 Bacteroidota bacterium | reverse complement strand
CTGGAACTGTTCGTGAAACCGCAAGTGATACGGAACCAACAGCCAGAAAAAAAGAAAAACACCCAGCCCGAAAACCAGTGAAGAGACTTTTCGCATAGTGCAAAGTTAAGAAAAAGCTTTGCTTTTTGATCTAATGGTGGTGGAACGTCTTTTCAACCGCTGAGTGGTCTTTTAACCGCCGAGTGGTCTTTCAAAGCGGTGTGCCAAAAGCTTTTGGCGCTTATAAAATGCTGCTTCGCAGCACCAATTTGAGTTATGGCGGCTTTGTGGGAACGGATTTGCAAAAAACTGCCGGTTTGTCTTCAAAAAGGGCTGTTTTTGAGGATGGGTTGCCAAAATCTGCCGGTTTGTCCTCAAAAAGGGGCCTAAATGAGGATGAGTTGCCAAAAAACGCCGGTTTGTCCTCAAAAAGGGCTGTTTTTGAGGATGAGTTGCCAAAATCTGCCGGTTTGTCCTCAAAAAGAGGCGTTTTTGAGGATGGATTGCGAAAAAACACTGGATTGTCCTCAAAAAGGGCTGTTTTTGAGGATGGGTTGCCAAAATCTGCCGGTTTGTCCTCAAAAAGAGGCGTTTTTGAGGATGGATTACCAATAATGGCGCAGAAGGTGGTACGTTAGAGTGGCCTTTCCTGATTTAGTCGTTTAACAGGGCATTAATTTTGAAACTTTATCATTTCAGCCAACTGTAAGAAGTAATCGTTTGACCAGATTTCTAATTCTTCAGGATTTTTAATGAACGGCAATACATCTTGTCTGGCCAGGTTAATATCTGTATCGGCCAGCCGTTCTTTTAATTTTTCAATAAACAGGTCCCGACTCATATCAATTCCATCAAATTGCCTGATCCGTTCCCGCAGATGATTGAAATTGAGCTTCACACCCTTTCTTACATACCACTCAAAATCGTACCAATCACGTCCTTTTACCCGCTGTTTCCATTTCCGGAAAACAAGAGCGTGCATTTTTTCGGCATATAAATCAGGGAGAACAAAACAACGTGTCATAAAGGAATAAGGAAGGAGTAATAGTTTTTGTTCGGTATCGAACTTCATCGGCGGGTCCACGTCCACCTCAATTTTAATTTTTATTGACTTTTCGGTTTGAATTTTCACATCGTACACAGCACTATTCTCTTTCAGAAAAGCAGATTCCACTCGGCCAAATGTCTTTTTTTCTTTTTTTGAGATAACAACTTCTTTGCCGACAGCTTGAAATTCATGAATGATGGGAGGAAAATAATTTTCAAGTTTGAAATTTTTATCCGGAGATATCAATGAAAAATCCATGTCTTCCGAAAAACGCTTCATGTCATGAAAGATCCGCAAACAGGTACCCCCGTAAAACGCCGCTTTGTTGAAAAAACCACCGCGATAAAGTCCGGCAAGAATGATTTCCTGCATCACTTCATATGTGGTGTTTCTTGTACTTTCCCCTACACTGTAGCGGGCTGCCATTTGGTCAAATACATTCATTGTTTCAATAGTTTTATTACATGGTCTATCGTTTCTTTTTTCTTACTTTTTCCCACACACTGTTCAAATATGGAAACATCCATTTTATAGAATTCATCCATATCAAACCGAATGTCCTCTTCCAGATATGCCAGAAGTGCTTTAACCGAACGTAATTGCAGCTTGGGTGTGTACACAATCTGGTCACACAACGCTTTTTCGGGAGAAGCAATCAAAAAAGCATGATCATCACGGATAACCTGCCTGACTCCTATTGAATAATAAGCAGCCGGACAAGATATGTAATCAAATTGTCCGAAGTAATTCCTGAATCTTTGCCTTCTTTTAATTGTCATCGAAACAGAATTATAGACTCTCTCCGGAATTAAACTGTAAAACCGAAGGGCACTCTCTTTGGAAACATAAGAGGGTCCGTAAAGATGATTGGCAATCAATTCAACAGATACTTCTCTCTTTGAAACAGCAGGCGAAACAATATACAATCCACGTTTAAGTCGAATTATTGTGCTTTTTTTTTCCAAATCGCAGACCTTATCTTCCAATGCTTTAAGCGAGGGATAACTTGCCCTGAGAGAAGCATAGTCTATTGGAATAATACCAAATGCTGCCAAAGATTCCATTTTAGTTTTTTTACCAATCAAATATAGTGAAAATTTGCATAGTAAATCGACTATTTCTCGATTTTTTATGTAAAATATTACATCTACAATTCATTTTCTATAGCAAGATCAAATGAGTTGATTTGTTTATTAATGCGAGTCCTTGTTGAGCTATTAACTTTTATACAGCATGAGTAACGTTTCTATCCGTTTTTTTAACGACCGCGAGGTATGTGCCGTATGGGACGAGGAATACAACAAATGGTAGTTTTCGGTTCTTTACGTTACTATTAGAAACACTTGAAATCTAAGCTCAAAAAGGGCTGTTTTTGAGGATGAGTTGTCAAAATCTGACGGTTTGTAGTTTCCTGATTTAGGTTGACTACCCGGATGTCTTATCTCTGGGAAAAGTTGACTCGGTTTATAAATTATAACTGATAATTGTTGACTTCAGCGTGTTATACCTGAGGTTTGTTTACTTACCAAGTCTTATCCCTGTCAGACAACTCTTTGGACGAATGGGGCCATGGATACTATGGAACGAACTCTGTTATGTTTAACTCAGCAGAGGTACCAAGACCCGGGGGTGGCACATCATTCTTTTTAACATAATAACCGATACCGTATTTCACTTTTTCAGGATAATGGTATTGTTGATTATAAATAACTATTAAAGTTATTGATTTAATGGGATATTCTTTATTTTTATTGTCATTATCTTCTATTGCTTTTTCAAAATTTTCCAATGTCCTCCCAATAAAATCAAAAATTTCTTTAACGCTCTGAACAAGAGGTACTTTATGTGGAGTTTGACTTTCGAGAACCGATGATACGTTATTTTGGACACTTATGGTTGCAGGGCCAAAGAGGCCGACGTGATTACTCCTATAATCAAAAGTGAACAAATAATTTTCAATATGCTGAGCTTCCCATGCTGCATATTCTTTTTCAAAGGATTCTCTGTCTATGTCTACTTTCATTTCAGGAATTTTTGAACATGAAAGTATTGTACCCATTGAAAAAACTGAAATTAAAAATATCTTTTTCATATCGATCCGTTTTTATTATGCCCTACTTTTTTTTCTGGAGTACTCATGTCAACTTTTGCAATTTAACTATAAAGTAAAAATTTAGGGAAAATTCCCCATAACTTATAATTAATCAGTTGACAAATGGTGGAATAAATGTTTGCACCCTCTTAATTGTGAATCTGATAATTTCAGAATCCCCCATTTTGGGGTCGTACTCAATTCCTATGAAATCATTCTCCCCTTTTCGAGCCATATAAAGTTGGCACCCTTCTTTAAGTGTATAGATTTGAGTGCTTTGTGTAACGTTCTTTTCTGTCTGAACAGCATAAAAGACCTTGAGACCATGTCGTAGAATCATACTGAACTGGGTTCCTTCATTCCATATGCCTAACACTTGAAAATCAACGGGCTGGTCCTGCATAAAAGTGTTGATAGTCATTTTAGGGTCAATATAGCATGAATCTAAAGAAACCCACTTATCCATATTTAAATCGTAGAACTCTGGGTAGTATGAGAACCAAATGGCTTTATTGCCCATATATTCAGAAATATAATTCAATAAAAATCCATTCATGGGATATCCGGCTTTGATAAAGCCAGGCGGCTCAAC
>JAEWNB010000090.1 GCA_023392945.1 Bacteroidota bacterium | reverse complement strand
AAAATCACCTTGTTGACAATTTCTTTGGCATCTTTTGGATTTTCCTCGAGGTAATTTGTCAACATCTCCCCTGCCATCTGGTCAACAATACCCAAAACTTCATTATTTCCAAGTTTGGTCTTAGTCTGACCTTCAAACTGAGGTTCCGGAACTTTTACGGAAATAATAGAAGTTAAGCCTTCTCTGAAATCATCTCCAGAAATTTCGATTTTCTGTTTTTCCAGCTTTTCAAGCATTTTACTTTCATCAGCATATTTTTTAAGCGTTCTGGTTAAGGCTCTTCTGAATCCCGTAAGATGCGTTCCCCCTTCTATCGTATTAATGTTATTAACATAAGAATGGATGTTTTCCGTAAATGAAGTATTATACTGCATTACAATTTCCACGGCAACATTCTGTTTTTCCCCTTCCATGTATATAGGATACTCCATGATTTTTTCACGTCCACTATCCAGATATTTGATAAAATCTTTCAATCCTTCATCGGAATAAAAAGTATCGGTAATATAATTGCCATTATCATCAACTTCTCTTAAATCTGTTATTTTTAAAGTAATCCCTCTATTTAAAAATGCCAACTCTTTAAGTCTGGTAGATAAAGTATTGTAATTATACTGTTTCGTAATAAAGATAGAATCGTCGGGCAGGAAAGTAATTTTGGTCCCCTTTTGGTCAGAATCTTCCAACTCTTTTATTGAATAGAGAGGCTTTCCATAGGCATATTCCTGAAGAAAATGTTTCCCGTTACGATAAATGTCAGCACGTAAATGTTTTGAAAGAGCATTCACACAGGAAACCCCAACGCCGTGCAACCCTCCGGAAACTTTGTAAGACTCTTTATTGAATTTACCTCCGGCATGTAATACTGTCAGCACAACCTCAAGAGCAGAGCGCTGTTCTTTTTCATGAAAATCAGTCGGGATTCCACGACCGTTATCGATGACAGAAACAGAGTTGTCCTCATTAATAAAAACTTCAATATTATTACAGAAGCCGGCTAAAGCTTCATCAATGGAATTATCTACAACTTCATACACTAAATGATGCAAACCGCGCTCGCCAACATCGCCAATATACATGGCGGGACGTTTCCTTACTGCTTCAAGACCTTCAAGTACTTGAATGTTTTCTGCATTGTAATCTTCGTTTTCTTTTTTTCTTTTATCTAACTCACTCATAATCAGCAATATAATTTAATTTTTAGACTACACAAAGATAATAAAAAAAGTGATATACAAACCCCTTTTATTGTCAAAAAAAAATTAATTTTGTGATAATAAATTGATGTTTGATTGTAATAGGTGATTTTCTTAATTTTCAATCATTTAGACAATAAATTTAGAACATAATAAGAGTAAAATGAATTTAGACCTGAGAGAAAAAAAGAATTGGAAAGTGAGGATTGAATTAAGCAGGTCTAAAAGTATTACAATTCGGTATCTTATTTTTTATTATCTGAAAAATGGAGTCATTTTGCCCATACGTGAGGATGATGCAGATGATATTAAGATTATACATGATAATTTGGTTATAATTGATGATAATTTGGAAAAAAACGATCCTGATCCGGTAGTAATAGATGTTCGTGATTGTGGTGCCGGCTATCGTTTTTTGCTTTCAGTTTTAGCTGTCACGGAAGGAAATTGGTTTTTAACGGGTTCAGAGCGACTCCTGAGAAGACCTATTGACAACCTTATTGTGACTCTTCAGGGTTGTGGAGCGAGCATAAAAAAAGAGAAAAAAGGGATTTTAATAAGAGGAAAGGAGTGTTCTGCGGAAAGAATCCAAATTGATTGTACCCATAGCAGTCAGTTTGCCAGTTCTCTGTTGCTTATCAGTGAGGTTATTGGGTTAAAGGAACTCAAGATAATTCCGGAGAAACCGGCTTCGGCAGGATATATTGCAATGACCGGGAAAGTGATGGAAGATATTAACAGTCACAACCGCAATATTCCTTTGTCGGAAATTGAACGAGACTGGAGTTCGGCGGCTTTTTGGTATGCTCTGGTTGCTTTGTGTGAGGGAGCCGTATGCGAAATGCCCGGGTTGAGAAAAGAGAGCCTGCAAGGGGATTGTAAAATTGTCGATATTTTTGATTCTTTGAAGGTTATTACTACCGAAACAGCTGAGGGAATTGTTATCAGACAGGATGCTGATTCCAAAAGAGATAAAATTTCGAAGTTGACACTTGATCTTTCGGAAAATCCCGACTTAACTCCGATATTGGCAGTGGTGGGAATATTGTTACAGGTTGAATTGGATCTGACGGGGTTGCAGAACTTAAATTATAAGGAATCCAGACGGTTGGAGATGCTGGAAAAAGCATTATCCCCTTTTGCTAAGATAACTATCATTGATAATAAGAGCCTTCATATTAGAGAGATTAAGGAATGCCGCAATCAGGATCTCTGTTTTGAGAGCTTTCAGGATCATCGCTTTGTGATGGCGTTTGCGCTGTTTGCAACAAAAAATAGGGTGATGATTCAAAACGCTGAAGTAGTTTCAAAATCATACCCTAATTTCTTTCAGGATATTAATAAAATAGTCTGTTGTTAGCCGTCTAAGGCATTTGCTCCGCTCACAATTTCAATCAACTCGTTGGTGATGGAAGACTGACGTGCGTTGTTGTATTTGAGTTTCAGCTCTTTCAGGATTTCATTGGCATTATCGGTAGCTTTTGACATAGAAGTCATACGAGCACCGTGTTCGGATGCAATGGAATCTATAAGGGTTTTATACATCTGGACCTTGACGATCTTGGGAATTAACTCTTCCAAAAGCTCATTTTTTGAGGGTTCAAATATATATTTGGTATTGATTTTTTTTGAATCAGAAGGGAGAAGATTGCTGATGGGCAAGTAATTTTCCACGATAATTCGCTGGGTTGCCGGGTTAACAAATTGATTGTAGATAATATCTACTTTGTCAATTTTCTTGGTAATAAAATCCTGCATTAATTTTTCAGAGACTTTGGCAATTTCTGAAAAATCGGGAGAATCGACGAATGAATCGTTTGTGGATATGATTTCAAAGTGTTTTCGCAGTTGTTCGAATCCCTTTTTGCCGAAACAGATGATTTTAACTTTGCCAGCTTTAAACTGTTCGGAGTACTTGGTTTCAGCTGTCAACATCACCTCTTTAACGATATTGGAATTAAAGCTGCCGCAAAGTCCTCTGTTTGATGTGATGGCAAGAATGACAATATTCTCGGGGTTTCTTGCTTCAAAAAGGGGCATGTTTTCAATGCTGTCAAGTGAAGTAGAGAGATTTTGGAGAATTTCGGAAAGTTTATCGGAATAGGGACGCAAACTGAGAATAGACATTTGGGCACGGCGCAATTTGGCTGCCGAGACCAGCTTCATGGCTCCGGTAATCTTTTGTGTAGAAGTTACAGAAGCAATTCTGACTCTGATTTCTTTTAAATTTCCCATTGCAGATTATAGTTCGTATTTAGGAGCAATCTGTTTACAAACAGCTTCGAGGGTTGCAGTTTCATCATCACCAATTTTGCCGCTTTTGAGCACTTGAAGTAAATCAGCGTGTTCTTCGCGAAGCCTATTAAGAAAATCCATTTCAAAATTCTTAATCCGGGGAATAGGGACTTTAAGCAACAAACCTTTTACCCCGCAATAGATGATGGCAATTTGTTCTTCTACTTTGTAAGGAGAATATTGGAGTTGTTTAAGAATTTCAACATTTCTGGATCCTTTGTCAAGAACGTTTTTGGTTGCCTGATCGACATCCGAGCCGAATTTGGAAAAGGATTCCAATTCACGGTACTGAGCCTGGTCAAGTTTGAGTGTTCCGGCAATTTTTTTCATTGACTTAATCTGAGCATTTCCCCCGACTCTGGATACTGAAATACCCACATTGATAGCCGGGCGAACGCCTGAATTAAAGAGAGCTGTTTCCAAGAATATCTGCCCGTCAGTAATAGAAATTACATTAGTGGGGATATAAGCAGAAACATCGCCTGCCTGAGTTTCAATAATAGGAAGCGCGGTCAGCGATCCCCCACCCTTCACGATGGGTTTCATCACTTCGGGCAAGTCGTTCATTTGGGAAGCAATCTCATCAGACTCAATGATTTTGGCAGCTCTTTCGAGAAGTCTTGAATGCAAGTAGAATACATCTCCCGGGTAAGCTTCACGTCCGGGGGGACGACGAAGTAAGAGGGATACTTCACGGTAAGCAACTGCCTGTTTTGAAAGATCATCAAAAATGATGAGTGCCGGACGACCGGAATCACGGAAATATTCGCCAATAGCAGCTCCTGCAAAGGGAGCGTAAAATTGCATGGCAGCAGGATCAGAAGCGGTGGCAGAAATTACCACAGTGTATTTCATAGCACCGTATTCTGTCAATATTTGCACATTATTGGCTACGGAAGAACCTTTTTGTCCTACAGCCACATAAATACAATATACCGGCTCGCCTTTGTCATAAAATTCTTTCTGATTGATAATCGTATCAAGTGCTATGGCAGTTTTTCCCGTTTGACGGTCTCCAATAATCAATTCCCTTTGGCCACGACCAATAGGAATCATGGCATCAATAGCTTTAATACCGGTCTGGAGAGGCTCTTTAACGGGCTGACGGAAGATAACTCCGGGAGCTTTACGCTCGATGGGCAGTTCTATCAAATCGCCTTCAATCATTCCTTTGCCGTCAATAGGTTCTCCCAAAGTGTTGATTACACGACCTAAAAGGCCTTCGCCAACTTTTATGGAAGCAATTCTGCCGGTACGTTTGCAGATATCTCCTTCGTTAAGTTCTTTTGAATCACCTAACAATACCACTCCCACATTATCTTCTTCCAGATTGAGGACGATTCCCATGACGGTGCAGTTTGGTTTTTCAAATACAACCAACTCCCCGGAACAGGCATTCTGAAGTCCATATACCCGGGCAATGCCGTCACCGACCAATAAGACAGTGCCGGTCTCTTCCAATTCAGTCTTTGAGTCAAAATTATGTAACTGCTGACGTAGTATTGCGGTTACCTCCGACGGTTTAATTTCTGACATAGTAATTTAAATTATAGTGATTATCTGATTAGTATTGACGCTGATAAATGTTGATGGCAAATTCACGTTTCAGTTGATTGATTTTATATAAGATACTGGCATCAATAATAAAATCTTCAATTTTAACTATGAAACCCCCAACTATTTTAGGATCTGTTTTTAATTGAATTTCTATGGTGGCGTGAGATTGTTCTTCAAGAATCTCTTTTATTTTTACAATAAGTGCTTCATCAAGTTCCTGAGCGGTAGTAATCTGAGCAATTTTGATATTATGATGTTTGTAATATTGTTTTATGAACTCTTCACAAATCTGCAAAAGAGCAGGTTCGCGTTTTTTCATAATCAATAATTTGAGAAAGCCAAAGGTAATTTGAGAGGTTTTCTTTTCAAAAATATCTGCGAATATTTTTATTTTTTTTTCGGGAAAAATGATGGGACTTTCAATGACTACAAATAAATCCCGATTATCACGAAAAACAGTTTTGATAAATACAACATCTTGATATACAGCTTCAAGATTGTCATTTTCAAGAGAAAATTCGTAGAGTGCTTTTGCGTATCTGTTGGATAACTTCGGATTTTTCATTTTTCAAATTAAAGGTTGCAAAGATACATTTTTTTGAATTATTTCATCTTTTAAAGGGTAAAATATAACTAGAAAAATGGATTATTTCTATTTTTTTAGGACCGAAAGTCCCAATTTTTTGCCCTCTTCTATCATCAGTTGAAAAGCTGCTTCGAAGTTGTTTTCAATTTGACCATCCAGAATGGCTTCTCTGATAGCGGTTTTGATTACGCCAACTTCATATGAGGGAGGAATGCCGAAAGTCTCCATTATCAAAGTCCCGTCAACAGGAGGCTGCCAGTTTCTAAGCTTGTCCTTCTCTTCAATTTCTACCAGCTTTTGACGCACTTTGGCAAAATTGGCAAGGCATTGTCTGATGGTCTGGGGATTCTTGGATGTAACATCGGCTTCACACAATAGCATTAAATCATCGACGTCATCTCCGGCATCAAAGAGCAACCTGCGAATGGCAGAGTCGGTGATGACGTCTTCTACCAAGGCTATCGGACGCAAATGGAGGGAGACCAACTTCTTTACATATTTATACTTTTCATTATTGGGCAGTTTTAAATCGTGAAAAATAGAACCCACCATCTTAGAGCCGATAAAGTCATGTCCATGAAAAGTCCAGCCTGTCTGGGGATCATATTTTTTGGTTAACGGTTTGGCAATGTCGTGAAGCAGGGCTGCCCACAAAAGCCAGAGATTGCTGTTCACCATGCCAATTTTGTCCACTACCTCCAAGGTATGGAAATAATTATCCTTATGTCCCCGACCGTCGATATAGTCCACCCCTTTCAGGGCAATAAGTTGCGGTAAAAACTGCGACAACAGGCCCGTTTCATCCAGCAATTTAATGCCGACTGAGGGCTTGGGTGAGAGCAGAATTTTGTTGAACTCATCTACAATTCTTTCTTTGGATATGATTTGCAAACGCTCCGTGTTTTTCTTGATGGAGTCAATCGTCTCTTCAGCGATGGTAAAGCCGAGCTGAGAAGCAAATCTCACTGCCCGCATCATCCTGAGTGGATCGTCAGAAAAAGTAATGTCCGGGTCTAATGGGGTTTTAATCAGCTTCTTTTCAATATCCTTCACTCCTCCGAAAGAATCGATCAGTTTTCCTTTTTCAGGTCCGTTCAGGAGGACGGCAAGGGTATTGATAGTGAAATCACGTCTATTCTGGTCATCTTGCAAGGTCCCATTTTCCACCACGGGTTTTCTCGAATCGGAGCTGTAAGACTCTCTCCGGGCTCCCACAAACTCGATTCCGGCTCCCATATAGTTGAATTGTGCGGTGCCAAAGTTTTTAAAAACATTGACTTGCAATTTGGGGGAAATTTCTCTCGCTACCGCTTTTGCCAGCTCAATACCACTGCCAATAACCACAATGTCAATATCTTTTGAATCCCGGTTCAGGATGATATCGCGAATTACACCGCCTACAGCATAGGAAGTAAGACCAAGATTGTCGGATACTTTCTCTACAATCTCATATATAGGATGTTGTAAGGATTTAAGCAAGGCTTTCATTCGTTTAATTTGATGCTGCAAAAATAATCAAATCTATTCGTCTCCCGAATTTAGCAGAGAAAATAAAATCATAATCTTCATAAGGGAATCAGCTGCCAACAGAAATAATCTTTAATTCTGATTTTTTATTTAATAGATTTAAACATTCTGTCCCAGCGGATTTTGCCTTCACCAAAATCTTTAAATTTATCAAGAGATAACCATACAAAGAGGGCTTTTCCGACAATATGATCTTCGGGAACAAATCCCCAGAACCTTGAGTCGGCGGAATTATGACGATTGTCGCCCATCATGAAGTAGTAGTTCATTTTGAAGGTGTAATGGTCGGTTTCAACTCCATTGACATAAATCTTGCCATCCACCACTTTCAAATCATTCAATTCGTAATTGTGAATAATTTTATCATAGAGCACAATGGTAGAATCGTTTAACGGAACTGTAACCCCTTTCTTAGGAACCACCAGCTTGCCGAAAAAATCTTTATTCCATTGATATCTTTTATCATGCGGAAAGATATTGATATCAGCATTGTTCTCATCGTCAATAGATTTTTCAACCGTCATTCCCATCTTTTCTATTTTGGATTTTTGTTCATTGGTAAGCCAATATTTGGTGGTAATACTATTGTATTTCAAAATATCTTCTTCATTAATATCCAATGATTTCCGTTTTTTCAAAGTGAGTCCTCTTCCGGTAGAATCGGTTACAAAATATGAATATTGCATACGCGGAGGATTGGGAGCAGGTTTGCCATTGACGTAAAGTTGACCGTTGATAACTTCAATGACATCACCCGGGATAGCAATACATCTTTTAACATAGTTTTCTCTTTTATCAACCGGGCGGGCGGTAACGGTATATTCTTTTTTTACGGCCTCCCTACCCTTTCCCGGATAATAAAATCCGGCATATTTATTCTGGATATAATTAATCATATCCGGCGGATACCTGTTGTATATGCTTTCCATGTCACTAATGGAAGATTTTGGATTAAGCATGGTCTCAAACTCACGGACAATGGCATAATAACTTTCATTTTGCCGTTCAAGGGCCACCGTATCTCCGTCAGGATAATTGAAAACCACTACATCATTTCGATGAATACTTTTAGTAGCGGGAAAACGCATGTATGGAAGGGTAACCCATTCAACATAAGCTTTCTTAGTCTTGGTCAATGGAATGGTGTGATGTACAAACGGGATCGCCATAAAGGTTTCGGGCACTCTTCCGCCATACTCAACCTTGCCGACTGCAAGATAATCGCCGATCATGAGGGAGCTTTCCATGGAGGAAGTGGGGATGGCATAAAATTCCACTAAAAAGGTACGGATAATATAGGCTGCAGCTACCGCAAAAATGATGGCATCGCCCCATTCACGTGCGGTGCTTTTCTTGAATTTGGGAAGGTTTGCCAAAGTAGTATAATGTTCTTTCTTTGAAAATCCGAGATACGGAAGATAGAGAAAGAAAAAGAAGGTTCCCAATATTAAAGGAATGTAGCTTGTCTTTTTGAATAATCTGATGGTTTTCCAAATCATCATCAATACCATGAAAATGGAGATAAAAGGAAACAGGATGAGCAACATCCACCACCACGGTTTGGAAAGCACTTTGAGCCAAATCCACATGTTGTAAACGGGAATGAGGGAAAGCCATCCCTTTTTACCTGCTTTTTCAAAGATAGTCCAAAGTCCGATCTGGAACCCGATAAAGGATATAATCAAAATGACAATTACTGCAGTATAAGATAATTCCATTGTTTTAGTTGTTTTGAATTTGTGATACTAAATGAAATATATTTTTAAAATCATAGACCCCTTTGTTCTGAATAAGCCATAGCGCAGCATTTACTGCTCCCATGGCAAGTCCCGAACGGTTATGGGCAATATGTTC
>JAEWNB010000085.1 GCA_023392945.1 Bacteroidota bacterium | reverse complement strand
AATACGTATTGATATTCGTCTGTAGTTATGTACCCGATAGGGATAAAAATCAAAATAATAGTAGCGATGGCTGCTATTAACAAGTAGATTGACTGGATTCTTTGAATCATGATTTGTTAAGTTTTTATGATTATTGAAATGTTTTATTTAAAGTGATATAGGTCAGTTTCTGATATGAATCACCAAGTTTTATCCAGGGTCTGAATTTGATTGAGACTTTAGATGCTTGACCTTTTCCGTAATTTGAAACGTTTTTTGCAAAGTTTACCATGTTTTCAACATTTTTTCCAGTAAGAACTGTCTTTAAATCCACATTCATTAAAAATGGGATAGTGGTCTTGCCTCCGTTCGGTGCAACTGTTATTTTTTTATTCGATGATTGCCCGGTGGCAATCTGAGACCCATCAAGAAGCATGATGTAATCAAAGCCATTTATACCTGCTGTGGTTGTGGCATTGTTGACAGCTTGAACATTGACTTTGAAATTGATTCTGAAATCTTTGTTCAAAATTGCCTTCGCAGCTTTGGCTGCATCGTTAAAGGATAAGTCGGTAGGGCTTTTTATATTGGACAGATTTATCCCTGCCCAGGTGATGTCAGTAATATTTGATAACTTGTATTTACAATTTATCATGTTGATGGCTTGCTGAAGAATTTCACAGCCGCCTGCCAAGGCAACAATTAGTAATAAACTGATTATTTTTTTCATTTTAAGATTTTCATTGATTTACAATACATCCTAATATTCTTTGATATGCAAAAATACAAAAATAGTATCAATTAATTCCTCTCAGTTTTCTTTTACTAATGAAGATTCACATTTTCTATATTGCATTTATGCTGTCTAAACTTTTTTAATATGGTTCTTCAGAAAACAATTTTTTGTATTATTCTCCATTAAATTATAAATTATTATTTATCAAAATAACCTATAATTTGTTACAAAAGAGCATTGTAGAGGATTTCAATCGGGTGAAATGATTTTTCACCTGTTCCGTGATTAATTTGGTGGCGACAGCTTGTTCCGGTGGCAGTAATAATGGTATTAGGATCCTTTTTTCTTATTTCCGGAAAAAGAGTAAGTTCTCCGATTTTCATGGAAAGTTCGTAATGTTCCTTTTCGTATCCAAAAGATCCGGCCATTCCGCAACAACCGGATTTTATTTCGCGGACTCGGTAATTAACAGGGATTTCCATCATCATGATACTGCTTGAACTTTCGGATAAGGCTTTTTGATAACAATGAGAATGAAAAAGAATTTCAAGATTTTTTGTAGTAAAGAGACTCCTATTTATAAGGCCATTCTTATATTCATTGGCAATAAATTCATCAATAAGAAAAGTGTTATTTGATAGCAATTTTGCTTTTTCTTTGAGTGATTTTCTCACTAATTCGGGATATTCGTCACGAAATGTCAAAATCGCCGAGGGCTCTATTCCAACCAGAGGAGTGTTTTTGTCTATAATGTCGGAAAACAGTTCTACATTATTTTCAGCCAGCCTTTTCGCCTTTTTTAAATTTCCTTTAGAGAGAAAAGTCCTCCCCGAAAAATGATTATCCAATATTTTTACCTGATAGTGCAGCTTGCTTAATAACAATATCGCAGTGATTCCAATACTTACATCCTGAAAGTTAGTAAATTCATCGTTAAATAAATAAACCGTTTTGATTGGATCTTTTATTTCCGGAATATTCTCTTTTGACCATTTTTTTAAAGAGAACTTATGTATTAATGGAAAAGGACGTTTTTGAGAAAATCCTATAATAAATTTAAGAAGAGAAGATAGCGTTTGATTTGTTGAAAAATAGTTATAAAGGTGGGGAAAGTAAATGCCGATTTTATTTATTAAGGGCAAGAAAGAAATTATCCTGTTTCTTAGAGGTATAGCATGTTGTTTATAATATTGGAAAAGAAATTCGGCCCGTAGTTTTGTCATATCTATGTTCGAAGGACATTCAGATTTACAAGCCTTGCATGCTAAACAAAGATCAAGTATTTCTAATATTTCTTTATGATTAAACGGATTTCTTTTCCTTGAATTGGACATATATTCGCGAAGAATATTGGCTCTAGCACGAGTGGCATTTTTTTCATCTAAAGTGGCCTGATAGGAGGGACACATCGCCCCTCCGAACAAGTGAGATTTTTTGCAATCAGCAGAGCCATTGCATTTTTCTATAGCTCTTATGATTCCATCCGTGTCTGAAAAGTCAAAAAATGTGTCCAGTGTATATTTCTTGGAAATAATTTCATTCTCATCATAATTTTCATATCTGAGATGGGTGTTCATGGGAGGAACATCAATAATTTTTCCTGCATTAAAGATGTTTTTTGGATCAAAAAGAAGTTTCACTTGTTGCAGAAGTCGGTAATTCTTTTCTCCAACCATTAAGGATAGAAATTCTCCTCTTAGCCGCCCATCGCCATGTTCTCCGCTTAGGATTCCCCCTAATTTTTTCACCAATAAGGCAGTCTCATAAGCAAACTGATGGAATTTTGCTACTTCTTCTTTATTTTTTAAATTAAAGATGGGTTTATTATGCAATTCGCCCGTCGAAATATGAGCATAAAAGGCACATCTTAATCCTAATTTATGTAAGAGAATTTTAAACTCTTTATAGAATTGAGGATATTTGGATGGTTGTATTGCAATGTCTTCTACCACGGTTACCGGCTTTGCATCACCCTTTAAATTTGATAGAATTCCAAGTCCTGCTTTACGTAATGACCAAACATTTTCCATTTCCTCACCTCGTATCACTGTGCTGTGTGTGACAACTCCTGCATCCCGGAGTGCATTATTTATATTCTCAATCTTGGAATTTACTTTATCTTCACTATCTTCAATAATTTCTATGATGATAATAGCAGCGGGATTACCTTTAATGAAAAAGCGATTTCTATTTTGAGTGATATTTAATTTTGCAAGTTCTAAAATAGTATTGTCAATCAATTCTATGGAAGCCGGTGAATGTTTAAGAGCCAATATATTAGCCTCTAAAGCATTTTCCATAATATCGTTCTGAATACACAGCAATGCTTTGTGAGGGGGAGGCAAAGGAGATAGTGTAACTTTAATTTCCGTAATAAATGCTAGGGTTCCTTCTGAACCAACCAAAAGAGAAGAGAAGTTGAATTTTTGACCTGAATTGGTGAAGGGCTGCATCTTAATTAATTCATCTACTGCATATCCCATACTGCGACGCTTTATCTCCTTATCCGGAAACTCTTTTCTTATCTCTTCCTGAGTCTCAATACCAGAAAGCATTTTATTTATTTCGCGGTAAAGAGTTCCCTCAAAATTTTCCAAAAGACATTTAGTCTTAAATTCATTCTCTGATAACTCCTTAAATTCAACAGTCGAGCCGTCACTCAAAATAGCTTTCAGCGAAATGATATGTTGGCGTGTGCTGCCATAAATTAAGGAATTGGCACCACAAGAGTTATTTCCGCACATTCCACCGATACGGCAACGGTTTGACGTGGCAGTCTCCGGAGCAAAAAATAGATTGAATGGTGCAAGTTGACGGTTCAATTCGTCCCTGACAACGCCCGGCTGAACTATAGCGTATTTCTCTTTTGTGTTGACTCCCAATATTTTACTGAAGTGTTTAGTAATATCAACTACTAACCCATTCCCAACCACTTGTCCGGCTAAGGATGTTCCGGCAGCACGAGGAATAAGCGTAATATTGTTTTCTGAAGCAAAATTAATTAACCTGATTATATCTTTTTCACTTTTTGGATAAGCAACACCTATAGGCATCTCTTTATAAACAGATGCATCAGTTGAATAGATAATTTTGGAAGAAAGATCGCTCAGTATTTCTCCATCAAATTGCTTTTTAATGGTATCAAATAACATATCATGTTGATTTACTCAACAGAAACTGATTTGGCAAGATTACGTGGTTTATCAACATCACAACCTCTGAGGACTGCAACATGATATGCCAACAATTGCAAAGGAATAGAAGAAACCAAGGGAGTGAGAATTTCTTCGGTTAGTGGAATTTCAATGCAGAAGTCTGACATTCCTTTTACTTGTGTATCACCTTCAGTTACAATTGAAATAATTTTACCCCTTCTGGCTTTTATTTCCTGAATATTGCTTACAACTTTTTCATAGGTTTCTTGATGGGTTGCGATAACCACCACCGGCATTTCTTCATCAATCAATGCAATGGGGCCATGTTTCATCTCAGCAGCAGGGTAGCCCTCTGCATGGATGTAAGAGATTTCTTTTAATTTCAGAGCTCCTTCAAGGGCAACCGGATAATTAACGCCTCTCCCTAAATAAATAGCATTCTTTTTAGTAAGAAAATATTGGGCAATTCCTTTGATATATTCATTCTGATTCAAAATAGTTTCAATTTTTTCAGGAATTGATTCAAGGTCGCTGATTAGCTGATGGTAATGGGAGAGTGAAATTTTTCCTTTTTTTCTGGCAAGACTCAGCGCCATCAGAGTCAATACTGTAATTTGGGTTGTAAAGGCTTTTGTGGAGGCAACTCCAATTTCCGGTCCTGCATGGGTATAGGATCCGGCATGAGTTTCGCGGGCAAGTGTAGATCCAACGACGTTGCAAATTCCGATAACAGTAGCCCCTTTGCTTTTTGCCAGTTCGATGGCTGCGAGGGTGTCGGCAGTTTCACCGGATTGTGAAATAACAATCAAAACATCATCTTCATCAATTATAGGATTCCTATACCTGAATTCTGAAGCATATTCTACTTCAACGGGAATCCTGACCAGACTCTCAAAGATATATTCAGCCACAAGTGCCGCATGCCATGAAGTTCCACAAGCTGCAATAATAAATCGCCTTGCATTCATCATCTTATTTTCATATTCAATGATACCTCCAAGGGAAACAACATCTTTTTGTGTATTGACACGACCACGCATACTGTCACGAATAGCACGGGGTTGTTCATAAATTTCCTTCAACATATAATGTGGAAATCCTCCTTTTTCCAATTGATTAAGAGACAATTCCAGTTTTTGAGTATAAGGACGTTTTTTTTCATTATTGATGTTGGTTATTTCCAACTTTCTTGAAGGATTTACAATTGCTACATCTCCATCTTCAAGATAAACTACTTTTTTAGTGTACTCAACAATAGGTGCCCCATCAGATGCAATAAAATATTCATTATTCCCAATTCCGATAAGAAGAGGGCTCCCTTTTTTGGCAACAATCAGTTCTGAGGGATTGTCTTCGGTCATGATGACTAGAGCATAAGTCCCCACAACTCCGTTTAATGCTAATCTAACTGCTTCAGGCCACGAAACATGTTCACTATTATGGGTGTCTTGAATCAAATGAACCAACACTTCTGTATCTGTGTCACTTATAAAGTTATAGCCCCGATTAATTAACTCTTTTTTTAATACAAGGTAATTCTCAATAATGCCATTATGAATAAGGGCTAATTTGCCGTCTTCAGATAAATGTGGGTGCGCATTTTGATCGTTTGGCTCGCCATGAGTAGCCCAACGAGTATGGGCAATGCCGGCAGTACCGCTTTTATCTTTTTTAGAAACATGAACCTCTAAATCAGAAACCTTTCCCCGACATTTATATAAAGAAATCTTGTTTTTTTGAGAAAGTGCTATTCCGGCACTGTCATATCCTCGATATTCAAGGCGGATTAATCCGTTAATCAATATCGGATATGCCTCCTGTTTTCCTGTATATCCTACAATTCCACACATGACATTATAAATTTAGAATAATTAATAGCAATAAGTCTTTCTTAATAAGTGGTATAGGTGAGCTCAAGCCTTAAGCGTTTAGCCGGATCAACATATTCTGTTCCGGCAAAAATTAAGCGGTTTCCACGGATACCGGCACCATTCACAACAAGATAAATTCCCTGACCGGCTTCACTTTGCAATATAAGTTGTTGAATGTATTGCGTAATTCGGAATCGATATTCTTTCGTATTTGAATCGTATATTCCTCCAAAGTAATCAGTGCTTGTATAATAGGCATCATCAGGAAGATAAGAAATTCCGTTATCGACAATGGCTTGAAGACCTAAGCTGTATGGTTGAAAGAAATATAATTCATCTTCAGAAATGTTAGAAAGTATCAACTCAGCTTTATTAATTACTACGTCTTGATCTTTAAAGCTTTTTTGTAAGTAAGGAAAATTTATTTTTGTCTTAACACCTGCAAGGGGTTGTGCATATAATTTTTGTTTTCCTAATGAAGTATTTCCGTTCAGAACCTGATTTTTGAAATCAATATTAGTTGATTGATCATAATCATGATAGAAATAATTATAAAAAATTGCATTGGAATTGGATACTAATGCATATTTCTTAGCTCCTTCATCATTGTGATAATAGATATTGATGCCGGAAACAGAACTGGTCATGTTAAGATAGAGGAGAGAACCGCTTCCGTTGGAAGCAGTGGCAACTATGAATAATCCCTTGAAAAAATTAAGAAAAGTAGCATTGTCTGCTAATTGATCCGAATTATTAAGAAACTTTATGCCAAGTGCATCACTAAGCCTTATTCTAATGTGAGAGTCATAAGTCGTTGTGTCTATTGTTATGGGAGTGGTTGGTCTTGGTAGTAGCTGAAAATTACCAAAAACAAGGTTTTCATTATTACACTCAGTTACAGAAAAATTGTAATATTTAGTCTCTTTGTTCAAACTTTCACTGAGTTCATAAACTTTGATAGTAAGTGGAGAAAGAGTATCTCCGAAGAAACCGGCATATTGCATGGTGAGTATCACTGAATCTAAAACAGGATTGCTCCCGAAATTAACACTGCTTCCCGATAACAAATATTGAGAATATATTCCGGCTTGCGAGAGACCAAAAACCGGATCTTTAATATAGCCTAAAATGCTGTTGGAGAGTTTAGTGGTATTGATTGAATCTTCTCTTATTGAATAAGCAGTAAGGGTTGTGGTATCAGAAAAAGCATTGCCAAGTATCTCGTCAGGGTCTTGCAGATTGAGCCCAATAATATCATATTCATTTTTACACCCGAATGCAAATACTATCAGAAATAGTACAATTAAGATTTGAGGAATTTTTTTCATTGAAAGATTTATTTATCAGAACCAGATAGGTTCTTTATTGATAATATTTTCGTAAAAGGCATCATATTGATCAACGTAATCTTCGGAATCCGGATGAACAAAAACCGGTCTGTCATAAGTCTTAAGGTAAGAACAAATTGACGTTTTTACGTCAGGATGGGCAATGACAACAGCATCTGAAAAGTCGACGGCTGTTTTGATGATAGAATCATAGCCTGATGCTTTAAAGTGCTTGAGGTGTTCTTTAGGAATGCCGGTAATTTTAAGTTTCTTTGCAAAACTGTTAGAGAATTTTTCTTTAAATTGATCGTTGTATGCAGAAAATATAATCCTGGTATCCTGAAAAAGAGGATTATCCTTGTAAGTTGTTTTGATGAAAAGTGGAATAAGGGCACTTATCCAACCATGGCAGTGAATAATATCAGGGTTCCATCCAAGCTTACGAACCGTTTCAACTACACCTTTTGCAAAAAATATTGCTCTGGAATCATTGTCTTCAAAGAAGTTGTCGTTCTCATCAAAGTATATCTGCTTGCGTTTGAAAAAATCTTCACTGTCAATAAAGTAAATTTGCATTCTAACTGATTGTAAGGATGCTACCTTTATAATCAAAGGATGGTCAGTGTCTTCAATGATGATATTTTGTCCCGATAATCTTATTACCTCGTGAAGTAAATTCTTGCGTTCATTAATACTACCATATTTTGGCATAAATGTACGAATCTCGTTTTCTCTTTCCTGTATCCCCTGTGGTAAATAGCGACATATGTTGGAAATGTAACTTTCCGGCATATATGGAAAAATTTCTGGAGCAATGTAAAGAATCTTTTTCTTAGACATACTTTATGTTTTCTGCTGCAAAGATATAAAAAAATTTTTGATATATTGGGTTTTATTTTTCACTTTTTTAAAAGATGATTCCTATGTTGTTGATTATGAGATTTTTGTTTGTTGATTTATGGAGTGTCAATTAATGAGAATATTTTGTATTTTTGTGCGCATTTTTGAATTCAATATTAACAGAAAAATGAAATATTTATTATTCTAAAATTAATTTTTTTTGATTTAGAAGATTTAAATTATAAAAATCATCAGTATGGACGGAGGTGATATTAGTCAATGGGAAATTCTTATGTTATTATGCTTTGCTTGCAGCTGGCCAATTTCTATTGTTAAATCATTAAGAACTAAGATTGTTATCGGTAAAAGTCCTGTTTTTATGATAATTATTATGCTGGGTTATCTGTTTGGAATTATTCATAAAGTGATGTATAACCATGATATTGTTACTTTTTTATATGGATTCAATTTTTTATTGGTGGCTTTCGATCTTACCCTTTATTATCTCTTTATAGGGAAAAATAAGGAGCAGTTAGTGGCTGATAAAAATGGCTCATCTTCTTTGAAAAATTAATTTTAATATTTAAAATCTTTTACTTTGGAATTCATTATTATTTTCTTATTGTTATTAATAAACGGTTTCTTTGCGATGAGTGAACTTGCACTTGTCTCAGCAAAAAAAATGCGTTTGGAATTAATGGTTGATGAGAGGAAAAAAGGAGCTAAATATGCTCTTAAACTGCAAAATAATTCTGAAAAGTTCTTGTCTGCCATACAAATTGGAATCAGCCTGGTGAGTTTTATTACCGGTTTTTATGGAGGTACAAGTGTGGCTAAATATATTACGCCATTGTTTAATCTGATGAATGTGCAACCTCCTTATGATTATCAGTTAGCAGCAATTCTGTCAATTTTAATTATTACTTTTTTTGCTATCGTCATTGGAGAACTGGTCCCTAAATCTATTGCCCTCTCCAACCCTGAAAAACTTGCGGTTCGGGTTGCGCCAATCATCTATTTTTTTGCCAAATTATTCTATCCGCTGGTTTTGCTCCTGGCAATGACTACCAGATTAATTAGTAAGATGTTGGGAATAACTCATTCCGATATTAATATGACCGAATATGAACTCCGTCATATTATCAAGGATGCTTCGAAAACCGGTGTTATTGAAGAAGACCAAAATGAAATTCATGAAAATCTTTTCTATTTTTCTGATAAAAAAGCGAAACATATTATGACTCACCGTTCTGAAATAGAATGGATTGATATTAATATGCCTCATGATGAATTTATTGCTAAACTACTTGAATTCAAAAGTAGTAAAGTGCTGGTTTGTGATAAAAATATTGATGACTATTTGGGGGTTTTGAGTATTAAGGAATTTTTGATACAAAATTATACTCATAAGGATTTTAAGATTGAAGAACTGTTGGATCAACCAATAGCTTTCCCTGAAAGTGTTGATGCCCAAGATATTCTGAATGAATTTAGAAAACGGCAAAACTATTTCTGCCTGGTGTTTGATGAATTTGGTACTATTGAAGGAATTGTTACGTTGCACGATATTTTTGAAAATATAGTGGGAGAAATTCCTGAAGAAGAAGAGATTGTAGAACCTGACCTCTGGGTACGTGAGGATAAATCAATCCTGGTTAATGGGGATGCCCCAATTGAAGTACTGCTGGATGTGGTGGAAGGTCTTGAACTTGATTTTGAAGAGATTGACTATTCAACGGTTGCGGGCTTTGTCCTTGATAAAATAGAAAAAATCCCCGAAATTGGGGATTCTTTTGAGTTTATGGGCTATAAGATTGAAATTGTGGATATTGATCACAATAGAATCGATAAGCTCCTCTTTTCTAAAATTCCGGAAGATTAATATCCAAAAATGTCCTCAAGAGTTAAATGAGTGACTTTATTGATCTTTTCTTCAATCAACGGAAAATTTACTTCTGATTCTTTAGATAAAATCATGTAAGTCTTGGGCTGGTCTTTTATATATTTCTGATTGAAATTGATGACATCAGCCAAGGTGAATTTATCTACGGAATTATAAATGTCACGACGATAATCGTAATTGTATCCCAATTCTCTGTTGCGAATATAAGTGTCGAGTATGCTGAATTTGGTAATTCTGTTGGTCTCTATGCTTGATTTAACGGCTTCTTTTGCTAAAGTAAAGCCCTTTTCTGCCTGAGGCATTTGATTGAAGAGTTCGTTAAAAGCTTCAATAGCATCCACAATTTTGTCGTTCTGGGTGGCAATATAAGAGTAATTATACATGTATTCATCGGCTTTTGATGGAATGATAAACCTTGATTGAGCAGTATATGCCAAGGATCGTTTTTCACGCATTTCCTGAAATACAATGGCATTCATGCTTCCCCCAAAATATTGGTTGTACATGTTGATGATAGGGTAGAGTAGAGGATCGAATTTTTGGCTCCGACTGTAAGATACCAAACGCGCTTGCTTTGCTTCATAAGGAGCAAAGAATACTTTCTCTTCAGTAACAGGTAACATTTGGAATATTCTGGCAGGTTGGGGCTCGGCAAACTTTTTCGGAGCTTTATATATTTTGGAGATTTTCTTTAAAAAATCATCCTTGCTCTCTGGGCCGTAATAGAGTATTTCGGGCTCATAGGTCATTAATTGCTTTACCATGCCAATGAGTTCTTCGGCGGTTAATGACTTGAGCTGTTCTTCGGAAAGCATGTATTTGGTTAGCTCGGGACCATATTCACAGTATGCAACGAGGGCATTTAAAACAGCATTTTGATTGCTCTTGGCATCTTTTCTGCTTTTTAGCAAGTCTCCCACCATGTTCTTTAAAGCAGCTTCGTCGGGTTGTGCATTTTCTAATAAATGAATGGTGAGTTGTAAGGCTTTTTCAAAGTTTTCACTGAGACCACTTAGGGTGATTGCGGAGTTGTCATCGGAGCTTCTGGTACTTAAATTGCATGCCAACTGATAATACTCTTCTTTTATTTTTTCCGGGGAATATTTGCTTGTTCCCAAATAATCAAAGTAATCCAAGGCTATGGGCAGCTTGAGTTCGTTGAGCTCTCCGACTTTGAATCTGAAGGTTAAGTTAAATGTCTTATTCTCTTTATTCTGAATATAATATACATTAATCTTATTTAATTTACTGAAGGTGATTTCTTTCTCAAAATCAACAAATACCGGTGCAATGGAGGCCGGTTGGCTCGCCTGGAAGTTCTTTAAAAAATCTGACTCTGCTTCTCTATTGACTTCAATGGGGGTTATGGCAGGTTTGTTGACTTTAACCACATCCTCAGGTTGACCCTGTCTTTTATATACCATGACATAATTGTTGCCGAAATATTTATTGGCAAAGTCAATAATGTCTTGTTTGGTAATGGTTGTGTAGAAATCAATTGAATGGGCAGCTTCAGCCCACGGAATATTATTTTGAAAAGCATTTGCCAGCATTCTGCCACGGGAGGAATTGCTCTCTAATTGTCGCATTTCGCTTAATTTGAGATTGTTAATTGCCGCTCCGATGAGCCAGTCTTCAAATTTGCCCTGTTTTACCAATTCAATTTGGGCAAGTAATAAATCCCTTACTTCATCAAGCGTCTGTCCTGTTTTGGGTTTGCCATAAAGAACATAAGAAGAGTTGTCACATAAAATGTATGGATAACCGGAGGCAGAAAAGAGTGCTTGCTTCTGATTTAGATTCAAGTCTATTAAGCCTGCTTTGCCGTTTGCCAAGATATTGTCAAACATTCTGAGCAAATAGATCTCTTTTGAGTTGGCCGGTTGGTTGATTCTGAAAGCAATTTGAACGTTCTCTGCTTCTAACCCGACAACCTCTTTGATGACAGGTTGTGTAATGGGAGTTTCCGGAGTGATTTTTAAACCTTCTACCGGACGATTGGGAAGGATGGAAAAATATTTGTCAATGATGGCAATTGCCTCATCAAAGTCAAAATCTCCCGAGAGACAAACTGCCATGTTGTTGGCAACATAATATTTTGAATGAAAGTCTCTGATGTTCTTCATAGAGGGATTTCTGAGATGCTCCTGGGAACCTAAGGTAGTCTGTTGCCCGTAAGGATGATTTGGATAAAGCCCCTGTAACATGGCTTCGTTGGCTTTTCTTCCGTCATTGGTCAACGACATGTTCTTCTCTTCGTAAATGGTCTCTAATTCAGTATGGAAAAGTCTTAACACCGGCTGCAAAAAGCGGTCTGCCTGAACTATTGCCCACTTCTCTAACTGGTTGGAGGGAATGTTCTCAATGTAAACGGTGTAGTCATTGGAGGTGCCTGCATTGGTGCCCTCAGAACCAATGGCTTTCATCATTTTAACATATTCATTGGGGATGGATAGTTTGCTTGCCTGATAGGAAATACTGTCAATGAGGTGGTAAAGACTGTCTCTTTTATTTTTTTCAGTTTGAATGCGGTAAACTTCAAATAATCTTTCAATCTCCTCAATCATCGGTTTCTCCTTTGCCCAATCGGTGGTCCCGAAATTTGGAGTTCCCTTGAACATCATGTGTTCAAAATAATGGGCTAAGCCGGTGGTCTCTTTCGGATCGTTCTTACTGCCGACTTTTACCGGAATATAACACTGAATGCGGGGTTCATCTTTATAAACGGTAAGATATACTTTTAAGCCGTTGTCTAAAGTATAAATTCTGGCATTTAAAGGGTCGTTTGGTACGGTCTCATATTGGTAAACCTTCTGCGCAAACAGATTGCTGAAGGAAAAGAGAATGAAGGTTATGATGAGAAATAAATTGTATTTTTTCATATTGCTGTTTTTATTGTTTTAATAGTTTATTTTGTCATTCCATTGAATCCATTCATCAAAAATGGCAACTGCTTCTTCTCGGTCGAATTGTATGGCAGGAATTGCTCTCTCAGTTGGCAAAAGTTTGAATTCCTTGTAAATGAATGAGTCATCAAACCCGGCTTTTGTGGCATCCGTCTGACCGGCGGCATAATACACTTTTGATGGTCTTGCCCAGTAGATGGCTCCAAGACACATGGGACAAGGTTCGCAACTGGTATAGATTTCACAACCTGTCAACTGAAAACTTTTCAGATTTTTACAGGCATCTCTGATGGCACTGATTTCGGCATGGGCAGTGGGATCATTGTTGCTCGTGACCATGTTTCTGCCACGGCCTACAATCTCCCCGTCTTTGACTACTACAGCCCCAAAAGGACCACCAAGCCCTGTCTCAAGGCATTGACGAGACAGGGCTATGGCTTCCATCATAAACTTTTTATCGTACATTGAGGTGGTTGTTTATCCTTTATAGAAGGGCATCTTTACTACCATAGCTTTCACTAACTTCCCTCTGATTTCAATATAAATTTCTGAATCCATTTTAGAATATTCGGTTTTTACCCATGCAGTTCCAACCGACTTGTTGAGGGAGGGGCCGAAAGTTCCTGAACGTACAATGCCGATTTCTTCTCCCTGAGCATTGCAAACTTTATATTCAAGACGCGGAATTCCACGGTCAATCATTTCAAATCCAACTAATTTGCGTTTAAGTCCCTCGGCTTTTTGTTTGAGCATATAGTCTTTGTCAATAAAGTTTTTATGGTCAACAAATTTAGTAATCCAACCCAGTCCGGCTTCAATAGGGGAGATGGTGTCGTCAATTTCATGTCCGTAAAGACAGAATCCCATTTCCAGACGGAGTGTATCGCGGGCACCTAACCCTATTGGTTTGATGTCAAATTCTTTGCCTGCTTCAAAAACGGCATTCCATATTTTTTCTCCGTCTTCATTTTTGAAATATATTTCACATCCACCGGCTCCTGTATAACCTGTGGTGGAAAAAAGAATGTTTGGAATACCTGCAAAAGTGAGTACTTTGCTGGTATAAAATTCCATATCAACAACAGTGGTGTCGGTCAACTTCTGCATGGCTTTGAGTGCAAGAGGTCCCTGAATGGCCAATTGTGATATCTCGTCAGAAATGTTGGCAATCTCTGCTCCGAATTTTTCATTCTGCTTCTTTACCCATGCCCAATCTTTGTCAATATTGGCTGCATTAACCACAAGAAGATAGTCGTTTTCGCCAAGATTATAAACCAACAGGTCGTCAACAATTCCGCCTTTTCCATTCGGAAAACAGGAATATTGTACTTTTCCGGGCCATAGCGCCGAAGCATCATTGCTGGTTATATATTGAATGAGCTCTAATGCTTTTGGACCTTTAACAGTGAATTCTCCCATGTGAGATACATCAAATACGCCTACTTTTGACCTTACATGTAAATGTTCTGCTGTGAGTCCTTCATATTGAACAGGCATATAAAAACCTGCAAATTCAACCATCTTTGCTCCAAATTTTTCATGATTTTCTTTGAAAACTGTTTCTTTCATAACTATAATATTTTAAAATGTTGTTTTGAATTTCTATTTTGCAAAAATAACATTAATTCGACATTTTAGTCGAAATTATGCAGAACTTTTTTTGGGCGCCCCTTTGGAGCTGGGAGAAATGAAACTGTTTGTAGAGACGCAAGATTTTGCGTCTCTACAGGCATCGCTCTTCCGCTCCCTGTGCCCCAAAGCCCCCGCCTTTGCGGTGTTTTCACTCCAATCCCATGGCGCGAAAGAGCATCCTAAATGATCTGTTTTTTTTTTTTCCTAATTTTTCCTTACGACCGTTACGGTTCCTTTGGCAATTTTCTTGCCGCCGGTTTCTCCCTGATATTCGATGAGATAAATATATACTCCGGACAAGCTGCCGTGAGCATCCCAGCAGTGGTTCAAATCCTGACTGCGGAACTGCAAGCCTCCCCAGCGGTCGTAAATGTAGAGGGTATAACTTCTGATCATCTCGGGTTGGTTGAACTGCGGCTGAAAGTAGTCGTTGATGCCGTCGCCATCAGGAGTGAAGCTGTTGGGAATATAGAGCGTTAAATCACAACTTTCATAGCCGACGGTAATGGTGTCCTGATTACTGAAACAAAGGTTGGAGACACTGACACTGTATTCCCCGAAAAAACGAACAATATAGATGGAGTCGGAGCTGCCGTCCTGCCACAGGTAGTCGCAATAGGGTGCGGAAGCATTTAGCAAGAGTTCTTCTCCGTTGCAAAGGGTGGTGTCATTGCCCAAATCGAGTGCAATGGGTTCCAGATAGAGCACATTGACAGTGTCGCTGTTGCCGGTACAGGGATCGTGAATAATAACCCAATATTGGCCATCGTACATGACGGTGTAGGTGGCATTGGTGCTCTGATCCTGCCATTGATAGCTGACGGCATGCGGATTGGTGGCATCCAGCAACAAGGAAATCAGACTGCAGAGGGCGGTATCTTCTCCCAGATTGACCGTCAAGGGAGGATAAACAAAAACACGAATACTATCCACGGCTTGGAGATAACAACTATTGGAAGCAGTGACTGTATAAGTTCCCGATTCTGTGAACGGAACGGAAGCTCCTTGGCGTCCGTCTGACCATGAATATTGAGTTGCATTGGGAGAGATGACACTGACGGATTCTCCTGAACAAAGAGAAGTATCGCTTGCCAAGTGGCTTATAATGGGTGGTATTTCTATTTGAAAAGTTCGGTATATTGTATCAGGACAATCCGTATGAATAATCAAACGTACATCCACCTGTCCGCTATCTTGAATAAAAAGAGAAACGGTATCGGTATTCAAATATTCCGTTCCGTTTATCAGCCAGTCTGTGGCATAATGCTCATAATTATTGGTGGCATATAACAGAAAAGTATCTCCGACACACCTTACAGGCGGAATGTCATACTCATCCAAGTAACTTGCCACGCCTCCCGAATTCAAATGCGAACAATAATAATAAGTACGAGTTTGTCGATATCCGTAATTTCCGTCCCAATATGTGTAAGGAGCGTATCCGATTTGCTCAAGATTGGCCGTAAAGCCTTTTGAATTTCTAATTTTCAATAATTCGGGAATATTTTGATCCCAGTATGCAATCTGAGCATAATAAAACCTGTCTTCAATGCCGGGCAAAGTGCGAAAAAGCGTATCCGGTAATAATTCGTCATTAAGATATGTGGAATGAATTCCTTCCGGAGAAACAATAATTGTGAGTTCCGAGTATAGAGTATCCACTTGAAGTGGCAAATCACAATGTGTAAGGAAAACAGTTTCTTTTACCCGCCGCTCAGCAGGTAAATAATTGGGCGAATACTCCATGCCAAAAAAGATTTCAGTAGCGGAAGAAAAATTCATAATGCTAATACCAGATTGCATCATATAGACAGGTTGATTAGCTAATATATATCCTCCGTCGGTAACAGATTGTGAAAAATTGCTCCTGTAAGAGGGAATGTAGGCAAGTGCACAGGGAGCCGATCCGTTTTGAGATTGGGGATTGTCTCCGTAAATGACTGCTGAATTATTATCGTAAGCACTCCCAAACCAGAAAAAACTGATTCTTGTTAAAGCCAATGCATCGGGTAATATAAAATTTCTTCCAAAGGTTTGATTGTAATTAACTTGACGAATATAATGATATTGTCCAAAATGAGTTATAGGAGGACAATAGCCATTTGTTGTTCTATAACCTACAATCTTTTTACAATTGGAAGTTATTTTTTTTGGGCAGTTTTTTTCATAAAACTGTTCTCCTGAATAAAAAAACCAATAGGTGTATATTTCTCCTTTTTGTAAAGTATGAATGGATTCTATAATTCCCTGTTCATAATCTTCCCATATTGTAATAACAGTGCTGTCTTCCGTCGCAATGACTGACACAATACCCTTATCTGCCAATCCGGAAAGTATTACTTTGTTATCGAACAATAGGATGGGAGAAATGGCAATGGTATTGGTTTGCTCACATTTTGATATTATATTATAAATACTTGGTTCTGGACAGGGGGCATCCGCATTGCCTTTATTGCTTTGTAAGAATAGATATACATCACATTCGGTATGAACATAAATTGCTTTATCTTGGAGCGTATCCGAATAATTGCACATTATCTGATTCTCGGGAATTTTTATTTCCGTAACGGAATCTCGAACGACGCCGAAATTGACATGATAGCCTGTCTGCGGATTTTCCAAATAGCCGTTGCATGTGCTGTTTCCCACAATATAAACTATAGCCGAATCGGGGTAAGAATCGTTGTAGTAATCATAATACTCCTGATCTAGACTTCGCGGAATTAAAGCAGAGGTAATCCAAAAATCTCTTCCGGCATTGGTCTGTTCCGGAAACTGGGCAAAACAATTGACCAAATAACCTAATAATAAACCGGTTAAAAAATAAATTTTTTTCATGATCTGTTTTTTTTTTCTTTTCCTATTTTTTCCTTACCACCGTTACGGTACCTTTGGCAATTTTCTTGCCGCCGGTTTCTCCCTGATATTCGATGAGATAAATATATACTCCGGACAAGCTGCCGTGAGCATCCCAGCAGTGGTTCAAATCCTGACTGCGGAACTGTAAGCCTCCCCAGCGGTCGTAAATGTAGAGGGTGTAACTTTTTATTTTCTCGGGTTGGTTGAACTGCGGCTGAAAGTAGTCGTTGATTCCGTCACCGTCGGGAGTAAAGCTGTTGGGAATATAGAACATTAAATCGCAACTTTCATAGCTGACTGTGATGGTGTCCTGATTACTGAAACAAAGGTTGGAGACACTGACACTGTACTCTCCGAAAAAACGAACAATATAGATGGAGTCGGCGCTGCCGTCCTGCCACAGGTAGTCGCAATAGGGTGCGGAAGCATTCAGCAAGAGTTCTTCTCCGTTGCAAAGGAGAGTGTCATTGCCCAAATCGAGGGCAATAGGTTCCAGATAGAGCACATTGACAGTGTCGCTGTTGCCAGTGCAGGGATCGTGAATAATAACCCAATATTGGCCATCGTACATGACGGTGTAGGTGGCATTGGTGCTCTGATCCTGCCATTGATAGCTGACGGCATGCGGATTGGTGGCATCCAGCAACAGGGGAATCAGACTGCAAAGGGCGGTATCTTCTCCCAAATTGACCGTCAAGGGAGGATAGAGTGAGACTTGGATGGAGTCGCTCCTTGCACAGCCGTTGTTAGAAACAGTGACGGTGTAGATGTCCTCTTGTGTGACGGTAAGCAGCGAGTCGGTGCTGCCATCCGACCATCGATAACTGTCGGCATGATCGGCGGAAACTGCAATGGTGCCGCCATTGCAAATAGTGGTATCGCTTGGCAGATTAATTTCCGGTGGGGAGAGTACATGGACAAAAGTATGGGTGGTATCAGGACAGTTGTACTGGACAATCATCTCCACTTCCACCGTTTCGGTATCGGAAAGATAAACCGCCAAATGCTCCAGATTGGCATAATAAACCCCATCCACTACCCAGTCAATCTGCACACTGTCATAATTATAAGTAACCGACAAAAACAAAGTATCTCCAAGACAGCGGTAAACCGTTCCCGAATCCACCGGATTGATATTGGTATGAGGAGTATAGGAGTCATTGTAATTGACTCCGGAATTGGTTTGATGAAAGTAATTGAGCGCTATCTGTCCGTTTCCAATGGAGTTAAAGCCCATTTCGATGAGACCCGCGGCAAAGTCGTTTTCGCTGCGAATGTGGAATATCTCCGGAATATTTTCATTGTAATAGCCGAACTGACAGGCATAGTAACGGGTGCCCAGATAAGGAAAAGTGTCGAAAGTAGAAGCAGGAATCAGAATGTCGTTTAGGTAGGTGGAATAGAGGCTTTCGGGTTTAATGTATATGACCAGCTCCGCGTAATTGGTATCGGAGGTCAATTCCATCTCATTGCGGGTAGGTAAAAAACACTCTTTTACCTGCCGATCGGCAGGTGGAAAAGCAGAAACCCCGATATAAGAGTCGAATGAGGTAATTCTTCTCCATATACCGCTGCCAACAACTACTTTATTATATTCAAGACAAAAAGAAGAATTTAAATAGGGCTTGATATTAATATCAAAAACTTTTGAAACATTACTCACATTCAAATTATTCAAATAAAGACAATGTTTAACATAGGTGCCTAAATCTATTCCCAACCCTCCCCACCAACTAAAATGGGTATAATATTGATTGCAAATGTAGCACTCTATATTGTTTGAAATCCAGTATTGACTATTGTTATATATATCATCGCATTGCTCATGCCAAAAAGTAAATGACATATCATCTCTCAGCATTTTCAGGAAAAGCCAATCCTTCCCCCAATAATTTTTTTCGCTAAAATAATTAAAACGTCTCCCCATGGAAAAGGTAGTCCAGTTATGATAGTCTGAATAAAAAACAACTATAGGTTTACAATTGGTGGTAATCTCATAATTGCAAGGAATATATTCATTCATAGTTACATTGAGGACCTCTCCTTTGTTTAAAATGTAGGAAGAATCACCGACTAATATACCGATATTAATATCCTGATAGCCGGGAATATTGATAACAGTACTATCTTCTGTTGCCACTATCATCTGTACTCCTAACTGATAATGTGTATAAATCATTTTTGAGTCTTTTCGATAGGTTTCGGAAGGTGGAATGGCTACTTTGTAACTGAAAGAGTTGGGCTCATTGTTGTAATAGGAGTTCAGACTGTTGGATTGCAGGTAAATATAGACATCTTGGGTGGTTTGAAGATGTATTCCCCGAGACTCAATAGAACGGATATATTGAAAACTATTGTTATTATCACCAACCGGATAACACATGATTTCATTTTCCGGTATTTTCAATACGGTAATACTGTCGGGTAATACGGTGAAATTTATTCTGAAAGCACTATTGGGGTTTTCTATGTATCCGCTACAGGCAGTTTTTCCAACCACATAAACCACCGCCGTGTCGTGCAGGTTATCGGTATAATAATTATAATTTGAAGCAGTGGTAAGGGTAATGCCCGAACTGGTAAACCAAAAATCTCTTCCGGCATTGGTCTGTTCCGGAAACTGCGCAAAACAATTGACCAAATAACCTAATAATAAACCGGTTAAAAAATAAATTTTTTTCATTTGTTGAAAAATATGCTGCAAGTTTAGTTAAAATAATAATAAGTTGTATCGATAAAGGTTATTTTTATTTATTATAAAAATGGAATGCACAAATTATTTGTTAAAGAAGTTGTGCATTCCGGCAGTTTCCTGAATTACTTATTTTCTTTCATGGACAACTTTCTGAGTTACGATTTGACCTTTTTCATCTGTCACCATAATTAAATAAAGACCACTTTCGGATAAAGCTAAAGAGTTTGAAAATCCGTTTTGTGTTTTCCCTTCTTCAATCACTCTACCTGTCATATCATAAATCTTGTATGAACAGATTCCGGCAAAATTATTGCAGACAAAAGTATGATTACCAATAAGGGAAATTTCAGCTTGAACTTCTCCATAATCATCAGTTATTGGATCCAAATTCTCGGAACTTTGAAGTGATCTTGTCTTGGGATCACACAATTGTGTGAAGGTTAAAGGATAATTTGAAGGTGTGGTATATTGGAAAATTGTGCCAGCATATTGATTTTGTATTCCCCCTCCTAGTTGAATTGATTGTATTCCATAGTTGGAAATCTCCGGGGTGTTGACGGGTGAATCACAGCCTGAATTTGCAATATCATATACCTGATTTACATAAGTACAATAAGAGGGAGTCAAGGGATGAGCCCTAAAGTCTGTATTGATGCCTGTTGCCAAAACTGATGGGCCCCATCTTCTGAATGAATTCACAATAAGTTGTTTCAGTTCAATGCCGTTATAGTAATCAATATTGTTGGGACATGGTGTGTTTCCAAAATAATGATCATCAATAAGAGCAGTATTAAGAGAGTTAGCATTCAAGTATCTATCAATTTGAGCTATATAATTTTGTCCTTCATAACAAACAGCTAAATATTTGCCCAAAATTGTTATCAATTCACCATCGGGATTATAAACCATATCCTTTACCGTTACTTTTTGTGAAGGAAAAGAATAATATTTAGATAGAGCAATATTTCCTGTTGTGTAATCATCAAATAAGGTAAGCCATAAGATATCCAAATTGTTTGGATAGTCTCTAATACTTTGACACACTAAAAGTTGATTTTTTTCTAACTGAACATGAACAGTACTCTCTTCTGAATATTCACATACAGGTAAATAATTGGGATCTTGGGGAACCCTGTATCCATCTTGGTAGGCAAGTGTATTGTCAAAATATGCTTCAAAAGTTTCGTAGGTATTTCCCTGTGTATAACTTCCACTTGCAATATACCTACTATTATTTGAATCATATGAGACATCTTTTATTAAACAATCAGGAATTGAATAAATAAAAGGTGTCCATGGAGATGGGGGGGTCAAATTAAGCCATATAATTTCTCCAAAACTATTTGCAAAAACTAAAAAATTTGAATTTGGTTCGGTGCAACCGGAAATTAATGGATTATCTCGAATAAATATATATTTTAAAGAAGGAGTATTAGGATCAAATACTAATATTATACCATGAGCATAGTCCAAACTGCCATATACTATAATATTGCCAAATCCGTCTTCAAATCCTCCATTCAACTCAATAATATTATAAGAATTACCGGTAAAAGTAAACACTAAATCATTTCCATAGGGATTTAATATACCTTGGGCATTTAATTCCGAAACATAAATATTGCTCGGAATAATTAATGGATTGGGGTTTGGCTCTGTTTGAAATAAAAATGCACTATTTGTATTACTATACAAAACCGTTACTGCACTTTGCACATCAAAATTTGACGTGTAGCTTATATGGGTGTTTTGAGAAAAAACTGTCACGCCAACTAAGCAACATAAAATTAAGCCTAAAAACTTTTTCATAATTTTTAAAGTTTAATTGATAATGTTATAACTTCTCTTACGGAGCATAATCACTTTTTGAAAAATACTCTCGGTTTGTCAATCCTAACGAAAAAATTGTATTTTTGTCGTCAGGACTTTTCGTGCGATCGTTACAAACATTCCGATATATGCCTTAGGTGCTTGGCAGCAGGGTCGGGTAATTTTTTCTTTACAAGTGACTAAATACCTTTCTCTGCAGGGCACCTTTTTTATGGCCTTCCGTCAACAGGCGCACAAAATGACGGAGGCTAAGTCAGGCTAAATTTGATTTGCATAACCAATGTATTCCATAAAAGTATATATATGATTGGATGTCTGAAATAAATGAAGAAAATGACGTTTTTTCTCTATCTGCTTTGTTAAATATTTTTAGTAACCAATAACTCAAGATAAACAATAGCTTTATAAAGTATTGTCTCCGGCAAAATTGCAGTACCAATTTGATTAACATTATGTTTAAGTTAATATTTCGCTCAAAAAAAACAATTATAAGATTGCTATTTAATCAATGTTTCTCTTTTAAATTGACAAAAATTTTAATTTTTATTTCATTCTATATCGGAGGTAAAAGTAAATTAAATAATTTAATTATAAAAGTAAAAATGAAAAAAAATGTTTTTTTACTGAAAAAAAATATTTAGAGCAAATATCTTAACAGTTGCAAATATTTTCGTACAAATAGCCGGCGATATTTCCGCTGCAAATGCAATTCAAATAACTAAATGGAGTGTCTCTATTTTTCAGATTGTCCGGTCATCTGCAGATAACTTCTTAGTTTTATCTGATAGGTGATGCATTGCTCGGTGTATTGATTGCGGCAATTCTGCAAGAGTGACTGTGCTTCTAATAATTCTGAAATGGTTACAACTCCGGATTGATACTGGTCGTCGGATAGTTTTAGATTCTCAGCGGCCTGAGCCACGGCATCATTGGCAAATCCTATCTGAATATAGGCTTCTTCTACCTCATTCCATGATTGCTCCATCTGTAATAACATCAGCTCTGTTAAATCACGGCGGTTGTTTTCGGCTATCTTTTCCTGAATTTGCTGCTTCTTTATATTGTGTGAGGCTTCCCACCAGGCAGATAAAGGAATTTTTAAAGAGGCAAATAGGACGGCATTGGTTTTGTTTTTCCCCATGACGTTGTTGTATAAATAGCCGCATCCAATACCTAATTGGGGCATGGATTCTCCAATAACCATTTTCTTTTGGAGATTTTGTGCTCTGACACTCAAATCCAGAAGTTTGCTCTCGGTGCGGTTGGAAATGACCGACTGATGGTCGATTTTGTATTTCAGGGGATCTTCGGGATTGGGTAAGGTGTCGCTGAATATTACATTATCACTGTAAATGACTCCGATATATTGACATAAAGCCATTTTTGCCATCTCAATGCCGTTCTCAAGCTGAAGCCTGTTGGATCGCAATTCGTTTTGCTTTATCTTGACTTTTAAAAGATCATTTTTGTTAATAATCCCTTGATTGTAAGCCAGGGTCACATCTTTATAAAGAGTGTCAAGTAAAGTGGCAACTAACCTGACCGTCTTCATCTTTTCTTCTAATGAAATGACCAACCAGTAATTTTGTTCTGTCTTGAGGATGATTTCATCCAATGCAAGCTCTCTTTTATATTGAGCAGCTTCAATGCCGGCACCGGCAAGTTTGTTGCCATTGATGATTCTGCCTCCGGCAAAAACAGGCTGTATGGCTGTAATTCCTCCGATTAACCCCTCTTTCATCATCTTCATGTTGATGTTTACCTCTGATAAATAGGCTCCGTAGCGGTCAAGCAAATTCTGCAAGATGATGTTATATTGCGAATTGGTAAGGCTGACGGACAAATCAACGTTGCTGATGTCAACGTCTATGAAAGGGGTATCAAATCTAAATGCCCCGCCATTGGCATTTACAGAAGGAAAGAATTTGGTGAAAGCAGCTCTTTTGGTCTGAACGGCCGATTGTACTTCCAAATCGGCATTCAGTGATTTGACATTATTCTGCAGGGCAAGCCTTTTACATTCCGAAAGAGAATAGGGCTGTGCAAAAAGGGATACCGTTGCAAAAAATGTTAAAGTTATTAGTAACTTTTTTATCATGACTGCTTTTCTGATGCTATACAACATATAATATTATGTTAGATACTTTTTTTCAACGTGCAAAAGTAATTATTATTATTAAATTCTATTCACAATAGCTTCATTAAGCTTAAACGGAATCACTTATTATTGAATGCTATTGGGTTCCATTTCTTAAAAAAACTAAATAATGATATTATTATAACTGCATTGTATAATTAAGTGTTACATTTGCCCGCTTAAAATAGTATTTAAAAATTTAATTATTTAATCATGGAAATGAAAAGAAATAAAGAATTAAGGGCTTCAGCTCTTAATGAATTAAAAGGAAACTGGTCGGACCCCGTTCTGGCTGTATTTGTTTATCTTTTATTGGCATGCGTAAGCTCTTTTTTAATAAATTTTGGTAATATTTATGATCGTATTACCGGCTCTACACATCCGATTGTCTTTTTTACCGCTTCAATAGGGTTTTTCTATACACTCTTTTTTCTGGTACCTCTTGCATATGGGATTACGATTGTTTTTCTAAAATTCTATCGCGGTGATAAGGTTGACTGCCTGAGTAAGTTATTCGATGCTTTCAAAATTTACGGTCGTTCTCTTGGCATCGGGTTGCTGGTTTCTATTTATACTATGTTATGGACGCTCCTGCTCTTCGTTCCCGGAATCATCAAATCTTATGCATACGGAATGTCTTATTATATCCTGAATGATCATCCTGAAATGAAAGTTGATGAGGCTATAGATGCCAGTATTGTGATGATGAAAGGCTATAAAATGAAACTTTTTTTGCTTGATTTGAGTTTTATTGGTTGGTTCTTTTTCCCCTATAAATTCTTTCAAAGAACGTTATAAAAGATATCCTATTATTGTATCGCCTTTGGATTGCGATTTTCCCCTGCGAGTTTGGCTTTTCCATTATTTAAAAAAAGCATTAAC
>JAEWNB010000193.1 GCA_023392945.1 Bacteroidota bacterium | reverse complement strand
GGGAGTGTTCTAAAATCTGTGTCAGATGATTTATTCAGTCCAAATTCCACAATTGTGATTTGGATTGACAAAAGTACAAAATTATTGCAAGTGTCTTTCATATCTTTCACTAAATATTTTTATTAATTCCATTTGTATAGGCTTCCAGTTAAATACTGGCACATTCCAAGACTTTTTATTGTACATAAGAGTTAAATAAAGCTGTTTAATTAGGCCTTTGTCATTGCTCCAACTTCCTTTTGATTTCGTTACTTTTCTCATCACTCGATGAACAGCTTCAACCGGATTCGTAGTGTATATCATCCTTCGAATCTTGGGATCATAATCCAAAAAAGGAATGAACGAATCCCAATTATTTCTCCAATGATCGACCAACCCTTTATACTTTTTTCCCCACTTTTCTTCACAGGATTCTAGAGCAAGTTCTGCTTCTATTACGTTCGTAGATTGATATATAGCCTTTAAATCAGCACATACAGCTTTTATATCGCGATTACTAACAAAACGTGTTGAGGTTCTAATCATGTGAACAACACAACGTTGTACTATTGCTTTGGGAAAAACTAATTCTAGGACATCTTTAAATCCTGTTAGCCCGTCAACACAGAAAAATAGAACTTCTTCAACTCCTCTTCTTTTAAGATCTTCCAAGATTAGGCCCCATTGATTTGCCCCTTCTGATTCATTTATATAAAGTCCCAAAATATCACGTTCTCCATTTACTGTGATTCCATAACAGGTATAGACAACCTTTGTCGTATACTTCCCATCTTCTCTTGTTTTGTAATATATTCCATCCAAATACATTACAACATAACAGGATGATAAACTTCTATGCTGCCATGAGGTAATCTCAGGAAGAATTTTGTCTGTTATCGTACTTATAACACTATTACTTATATCTACACCATAAATCTGTCTTAAATGTTGTTGAACATCTTCAACTGAATGTCCTCTTGCATAAAGACTTAGAATAATTTCATCCATCCCTGTTGTTAACTCTCGCTCCCAGTTCTTGACCATGATGGGCTCATATTCTCCATTCCGATCTCTTGGTGTGTTAATCGACAACATCCCTCCGCTACTCCTTACTTGCTTCTTTTTGAAGCCATTTTTTCTGTTGTTTGTCTCTGTTGCTGATGATTCTAAATAATTTTCTAACTCTCCTTCTAATGACAAATTTACCATTCTTTGTAATAAATCAGTAAAAATACCTCTCTCTCCAAATAATGGATTACCTTGATATAATCCATTTATCATCGCTTTTTGCTCCTCACGATCCGGTATGATTTTATCTATTTCTTCTTGTAACTGTTCTTTTCTACTTTTTCTTTTTGTCTGTTTTTTCATATGTCAAATTCGTTTTTTCAAAATTAGTTAATTTTTCTTTTGACACAGATTTCAGAACAGTCTCCACCCCCTTCGACCCGATTTTTCAAAACAAGGCTATGTTTCACTCAAAACATGGCTACTTTTCACTCAAAACATGGCTACTTTTTACTCAAAACATAACTATGTTTTACTCAAAACATAACTATGTTTTACTCAAAAGGAAGGCTCGACTCAATAGGAAGCTTCGCTCGACTTAATAGGAAGCTTCGCTCGACTTAATAGGAAGCTTCGCTCGACTTAATAGGAAGCTTCCCACGACTCAATGGGAAGCTTCCCACGACTCAGTAGGAAGCTTCGTAATGAATGGAGGGAAGCTTTGTAACGACTGGTGGAAAGCTTCGTAATGAACGGAGGGAAGCTTCGTAATTTTTTTAGGGGTTGGGGAACAGCATCATAGTCAACCACACGCATTCCACAATCTTGTTTTATACTCTACAGTCTTTTCTGTTTCCGGTACTTAAAAGTTCGTGATTTTGGAACAAAACAGTGATGGAAATAGTAAAAGTGCTTGTGCTTCATGCAGCATACATCTTTGAGCAATTGCCCAAAGAAGCTGCAACGCCGGAAAAAATTAAATCACAAACGGCAGTTGTTGGATGCATTACCTTCTGAATTTAACTGCGAAGCCTACCTGAGTATTGCCGAATAATTGAAGATACCCGCTAAATCAGCCAAAAAACAAATCAGTCGATTTGTGGATGCAGGTTTATTGATTAGACCATCACAAGGGGTGTTGTTTGAAAAAAGATTTAGATGCAATATTTATTGTTGATAACTAATTACTTTGCTTTTTATTTCTATTCCAAAAGATATTGTATTTTTGCCTAATCTTGTCAAGAAAATAATATATAAGAATATTATTTGCAAAAAAAATTAAAAAACTAAGGGAGAGCATGCAAATGTTGCAACGCCATATATCAGCCAACCTTGATATGGATAATGCCACGTATAGTAAAATTGAAAAAGGCGACTTCCGAGTTAAACGGGCGCAAATTCCTATGATAGTAGGAATTCTACAGACTGATGCCGAAGAGTTGCTTATCCTTTGGCTTGCAGATAAAGTGATGGAAGTTCTGAATAAAGAAAAAGATATGGCAGAAAAAGTGTTGAAAATTGTAACAGAAAGCTTAATTAAAGTGTGATATGGAAGAATCGAAAAAATGTATATTACTGCAAAATAGCTTATCATTGTCACATACCGAGGATAAAATTTTCGTGAATGGCAAAGAGCAAAAAAAGGAAGATGGGAGTTCTTATTCAATAGAAGAAGTGCAGAAACTGGTGGAAAATTATAAAGTGACTCTTTACAACACCTTTCTCAAAAAGCATTATAAGAATCTTGTTGTTTTGACTGCAGCCGGCACTTCTTTGGATAATGGGAGTAATAGTGGCAAAACCCGAGAGGGATTATGGAATGACTGTCGCTCCGAAATTAAAAGTATTTATCGCGAATTATTACCTTGGAATGAAAAAATAAAGAGCATAGCAAGGAATAAAGATATTGAAGCTATTCTTTCTTATATTATTTTGATTGAAAAAACAGATGATGCAAGAAAGACTACATTAAAACCACTTCGCGAAGCTTTACAAAATAAGATAAAAACAGATTGTACGCTTGTTTTAGATGATCCTCAGGCTCCTCACAAGGATTTTTTAAATAAAATAACTGCACGAAAAAGTAATGATGCAAGAGTACAATTATTTACCACAAATTATGATACACTCTTTGAACAAGCAGCGAATAAAGCCGGATTTGTAATAATTGATGGGTTTTCATTTACTCATCCAAGAGAATTTGGGGGCAAATGGTTTGACTTGGATATCGTAAATCGTGAAAAAACAAGATTGAAACAGGAAGAAAGTTTTGTCTCTAAAGTTTTTCATTTGTATAAACTGCATGGCTCTTTGAATTGGACAAAAGAAACAGATAATATTGTTCAAAAAGATAACACTGATAATCCATTAATCATTTATCCTGCAAGTGAAAAGTATGAAAGCTCTTATGAGCAGCCATATTTTGAGATGATGTCAAGATTTCAGCAAGCGTTACGTAGAGAAGAGACACTACTAATTGTTATTGGCTTTGGGTTTCAAGACAAACATATTAAGAATGTGATTGTTGAGGCAGTTGAACAAAATCCGAGTTTTCAGTTATTGATAGTAAATTATAATGGCAACGGAACTATATCTACTGAAAACTTAGATGAATTTTTCACAGATAAAGAAAATCTAAAAGTAAAACGAAATGTAAATATTATATTCGATAAGTTTAAAGATTTTGTTGAAAAATATCCAGAAAACCAAACTTATTACTTACAAGAAAATGAGACCATTTAATCATAATTACTTTTTGGGCTATGTAAATGAAGTAACACCTCAATACATAAAAATACATTTTCCTTCTTCAGTACTTTTGGGAAAATTCCATTTTGAGGGAGTTAATTACGCTGGAGGAAATGTGGGCAATTTTATTGTAATTGAAGGTGAGGAATATGGTTTCTTAGCACAGTTGACAGAATTAAAACTATCGGATAGTGAAAAGAAAGAACTAACAGAAAAGGCCATAGAACATAAAGAATCCGATTTTCATCCAATAGGGAAGGCCGAGTTATTGTTGTCTTTCAGCGTTTTCAATCCTGAAAAAATTGAAAAAACTGTTTCAAGATATCCTTCTATTGGAGCAAAAGTTTATTCTTGTTCTGATGAGCAAATAGGAAAATATGTAAAAGAATTTGGGAAAAAAAACACTGATAGTGATAATGTTTATGCAAAATTAGGCAAATTGACTTCAAATGAAGCAGACTGCTATATCTCATTAAATTCTTTATTTGGGAGGCATTGTGCTGTGGTTGGCACAACGGGTGGCGGTAAAAGCTGGACTGTTTCAAAACTCATTGAATCCATTACTACACAAACAGACAATAAGGTAATATTAATTGATGCAACAGGGGAATATCACACCTTAAATTCAAAAACTTTTATATTAGGAACAGACTCATATTTCCCATATCAAAAGTTGTCAATCTCAGATTTATTTTACTTGTTAAGACCAACGGGGCAATCACAAAGACCTGTACTATTAGATGCAATTCGTTCTCTTAAAATTATGCGATTGAACTCAAAAAGCGGTTCATGTCCTAAGTCAGACAAGCCAAAACAAAAATACAATGAAACATATCAAGCACATATTAAAGAAATAGAAGATAACACCTGTAATTTTGATATAAACTATCTGGTCGCTCAGATTAAAGAAGAGTGCGTGTACCCAACGGGCTATACAGATAAACAGCAAGATGTAACAAAGTGGGGTGGGTACGACGCTAAAACTTATGATTACCAAACTTCTTTAATTAGCCGAATTACAGACCTACTTAATACGGATATTTTTAATGGGTTATTGGGATTTAATAATATACCAGCAAATTACTCTTCAATAGTTGATGGGATTGAAAGTTTTCTAACTTCAAATGACGATAATATTCTAAGGATAAGCTTTGAAGATATTCCATCTTCGTTTTCGGCAAAAGAAATTGTTTCTAATGCCCTTGCTTCTTATCTTCTTAATAAGGCAAGAAAAAGAAATTTTATAGAAGATCCGGTTGCATTAGTTATTGATGAGGCACACCAGTTTTTAAATAAAAATGTAAGAGATGAGTTTTTCGAAATTCAATCACTTGATGCTTTTGATTTAATTGCAAAAGAATGTCGAAAATATGGTTTATTTCTTTGTTTAGCAACACAAATGCCTCGTGATATTCCAATCGGGACATTAAGCCAAATGGGAACATTCATTGTTCACAGGTTAATCAACGAGAAAGACAAACAATCGATTGAAAATGCTGCTTCTTCAGCTAACAAAAACGCCCTATCATTTTTGCCAATTTTAGGAGAAGGAGAGGCCTTACTTATTGGAGTTGATTTTCCAATGCCATTATTGATAAAAATTGATAAGCCCATTACGCCTCCAAAATCAGAGACCCCAAGAGTTAAAGCTAAAAATAAATAAGTGAAATTTAAAAATTAAAGATACAATGTGGTCAGATAATGAAACAACAGAAGACTTATTAGGTTTTAAAGTGCACGCAGATTTACTTATTGATGTAATAAAAGATGAATCTGTTCTACCTATTTCAATCGGAGTATTTGGTGATTGGGGTAGTGGAAAATCAAGCATTCTTAAAATCATTCACAAAGAATTGAAAGGTGAAGATGATGATAAACTGAAAGATGATACTCTTGTTCTATATTTCAATGGTTGGGTCTTTGAAGGATATGACGATGCAAAGGCAGCATTGTTGGAATCTATAATTGATCAATTTGGAAAGCATAAACAATTAAAAGACAAAGTAAAGGATGAAACTTCCAATCTCTTAAAGTCTGTTAATTGGATGCGTATATTAGGCTTGAGCTTTAAAAAAATTATTTTACCGACAGCAACAGCATATTTTACAGGAGGTCTTTCTTTAGTTCCATTTTTATTGCATGAATTTTCTCAGTTTAATGCAAAAGAATTATCTGAAAAATTAACTGGAGATAGTTCTGAGAAATTTTTAAGTGATTTATTAAAGAAAAAAGAGATAGATGAGACTTCATTAATTCGAGATTTTCGCAAAGATTTCAAAATAATGATGGATAAGTCTAAGATTAAAAGACTTGTTGTAATGATTGATGATTTGGATAGGTGTACTCCAGATAGAATTATCGAAAATCTCGAAGCGGTAAAATTATTTTTGAATGTAGATAAAACAGCATTTATAATAGGTGCTGATCCTAGAATTGTGCGTAGAGCAATAGAATTTAGATACAAGACAGATGATATAAAGAACTCTATTGATCCTGAAAGTAGAAACAAGAGAATTGTAAGTGATTACTTGGAAAAATTAATTCAAGTTCCGTACAACCTGCCTAAACTGTCGGATCGAGAAGTTGAAACATATATGACTTTACTGTTTTGTAAAAAGGAAATAAATCAACAGACTTTTGATAAAATACTGATAGAATTTCATAAAAATAGAGCAACTAATCGATATGGAGCATTTGGCTTAGGAGACATTCAGAATATTGATGGATTATTATCCAAAAAAGATAAAAACAAACTAAGTAAGAGTGTATCTTTGATAGCTTCTCTATCTCCAATTATTACAGATGGATTAAATGGAAATCCAAGACAGATAAAGCGATTTTTAAACACATTTACTTTAAGAAAAAGATTGGTTGATATTGCAAATATTCCAGATTTTAAAATAGAAATTCTAATTAAATTAATGGTTTTGGAATATTCAGCTCTTAGCCTTTTTCAAGATATGTACGAATGGCAAGTTATCCAAAATGGAGAGCCTAAGGAAATTATAGAATTAGAACGATTAGCTTTAATCAAAGACAAAGAGGGAATTAAGAAATATAAAACAGATTGGGGATTGGATGAAATTGTTAAATGGCTGAATATTGAACCTAAGTTATCGGGGATAGACTTGAAAGACTATTTTTGGATTTCGAGGGATCAATTAGAAAAGTCCATTAGTGGATCTTCACTAATTCCTATCCAGATTCGGAAATTATGTAAATCTCTCATAGAAGCAGGTTCTGGATCCATATTGGTCAGTATTGTTGAAAAAGAAGTTGTGGGGAAAATAGATGACAATAATTTAGAGAATCTTTTGTCCTTGCTTGGAAAAGAATTATTAAAGGCACCAGAGAATGATAATATTCATAAAGTGTTTATAGAGTTGTTGTCTAAAAAGGTAAATTGTTTTGAATCATACAAAAGAATCATTCAACAAGTCGATAACACGAAAATTTCGTTTAGCTTACATAACGATTTTAAATTAGCCGCAAAACAAAATCCTGAGATAGAAAGTTTGTATACTATTTTTGATAATAAGTCTCAAATATACAAAGCCTTAAATCCTAAAACAAAATAAATATGGGGACAACACAACGAATTTCTCCGGGTGTCAAAAATCAACCCAACTGGAAGGAACTAAATAGTTCTGTTACAAATATAGCAAAAACAGTAAAGAAAGAATCTGAATTAGAGCAGAGTGAAGTACAAAAACGACCTGAGGTTGTAGCAAAAGAATACAAGATACTGCTCGAAAGAAGACACAATCATGTAAAATCTGCTTTCAGAAATTTGATAAAAACAGGAGGTGGTTCTTCTAAGGTGAGTAAAGGGCAATCTTCCTCGATAGGTAGAGCTGGATTAAAAACCTCAGGTAAGATAGTAAACTTCTTTTCTAGTGTCAGTTCTGATGGGTTGCAACATACCTTAGAGAAAATAGGCTTTGGGAGTCTCGAAGGTAAAACGATTGAAAATATTATTGATTTTCTTATCGTATATTGCTCAGATACTACAACAGGTTTAGATGAAACTGCTGCAAACAAAGCTTCCTCTGAAGTTTTTAAAGAAATCGAAAATGAAGTGGGGAATGACTATGAAAAATTTGAGCAACTTTTAAAGACCTACACCGATGGAAATGGACTGTCTAATTTGCTTTGCCTATTTTGGGGTAATTATATCTTTGAACACTTATCTCAAAGGTTTCAAGAAAAAATTACACAACAAAGGGGTGAATCTGTAAGTAGAGAAACTTTTAGAATAATAAAAGATGATATACTTGGCAGAATCAAATTATTAAATCAAGATAAGCCTGTCGTAAAGATTAACTGGAAAGGGAAAGAGGGTAAAAATACAATAGAGTCAATTTTTGAATCAATCATTAATATCATTTGCGATGAAAATTAAAGTTGAAACACCTATTTATGATCATTCTACTAAGAGTGTAACTATCAAGTTAAAGTCGGAAAATGAAACAACGGCGATTATCAAAATTGGTTTTCAGCCATTGATACCATTTGCAAACAAAGTTTCTTCGGAGGTTGTTGATTTTTTTATAATTTCAGCATGTGCATATGGAATTGACAGATTTGTAGAACGCAAATCTCATTCTGTTGATGGATGGTCAAGAGAATTGACGGTAGAATTACCTGTAACAGATGTTGATAAATGGCTTGGGGTAGAAGGTGAGTTAGAAGCACTATTTTCATTTTTGACAGGAGATTATTGGCATGTATGCTTTTATAAAACAAAGTTTGAATATCCACAACAAAAATTGCCGAAGGAATTGGAAGATTCCTTTTCTCAAGTAAATTTGTTTTCTGGGGGCCTTGATTCATTGATAGGAGCTATAAATTTTCTTGAGGCTAAACCTGATGAAAAATTATTGCTTACTTCTCATTATGACCAAGAATTGAGTGCACGAACAGAGCAAATAAAGCTTTTGGAGAAATTAGAAATGAAGTATAAAGGTCAATTTGTGCATATAGACTCAATAGATGTAACCTTGTTAGAATCGACGGAAGAGAAAGAAAGTACTTTCAGAAGTCGCTCAATACTTTTTATTGGAATTGCACTTCTTGTTGCTCAAACTAAATCAACTCCATTAATTGTTCCTGAAAATGGATCAGTCTCATTGAATTACCCTTTAAGCTCTTCCCGGCGAAGTGCTTGCAGTACACGCACAACACACCCAACCTTTATATCTATTTTGCGCAAATTATGGAATAAATTGGGGATTACGACAAATATATCAAATCCTTATGAACTGTTTACTAAAGGTGAGATGGTCGTAAATTGTGAGAATATAGATTTCTTAAAAGAAATTGTGCAAATCTCAAATTCATGTGGAAAAAGGGGGCATAGAGTTAACTGGGAAAACAAAACTGCCACTCACTGTGGGATATGTATGCCTTGTACTTATAGGCGTGCGGCTTTGTTGTCAATTAATGATACAACGACATATGGAAATTCAATTAACAAAAAATTCTCGGGTAAAAAAAAACTTACTCCTTTTTTACTAACTAAGCAAGGGCAAGATATAAGTGCTTGTTTTAATTTTTTAAAAAGGAGTTTGACAAAGGAAGAGACAAAAGAAGAACTTCTTGTTGCGGGGATAACTGATCTGATAAAAATAGATGATTATGTTGATGTAGTTTTAAGAACAAGAGCTGAGTTGAAGGAATATGTATATAAGCATGGAAATGATATTATAAAGAAAAAATCAGGCTTATTATGATTGATGTACATTGCCATTTCGACATGGTTCAAAATCCGGAAAAATATATCTCAAATAATGAACAACACAAAATCATTACTATTGGCATGACAAATTTGCCAAGTTTTTTTGAGATCGGATTTATACATATAAGGAATCTTCGCTATGTACGTTTAGCATTAGGTTTGCATCCTCTGTTAGCTAAAGAACATTTTAAAGAATATTTGAAATTTAAGGAATATGCGAATAAAACTTCTTATATCGGAGAAGTTGGGTTAGATTTTTCCAAAGAAGGAATTTCCACAAAAGATATCCAAATTAAAAGTTTTGAATATGTCCTTAATTGTATAAAAGGTCAAAACAAAATTGTTAGTTTACATTCCCGAAGAGCAGAAAAGGAAACATTACAAATGTTAATAGATAACAAAATTAAAAATGCAATATTTCATTGGTACTCGGGATCAATACCTGTTTTAGAATCTATTGTAAAATCCGGATATTATTTCTCTATCAATTCCGCAATGACACAATCTGAAAATGGAAAGAAGATTATATCTAAAGTTCCAAAGGAATTGATTTTGACAGAAACAGATTCTCCTTATATTGAGAATAGTAATATAAAAGTTGTACATAGTTACCTCTCTGATATTTGGAATGTATCAGAAGCAGATGTTGAACAGACGGTTGCTTCAAATTTTAAGAAAATTATAACACCTCAAATAAAATAAATAATACTGTTTCGTCCTAAAATAGGTTTACAATAAAACCAAAAAATTAAGGAAGAAAAAAGGAAACTTATTTCAAGGCAAGTCAATAGAATTCATCAAAACATTGCTTCTCATTTTAAACAATTCAATTTCTTTATCCGGCATATCGGAATATTTGACAAAATAACGGACGTTTTCACTTCCTTCAGGTGTGATTAAAAGGACCCTCTGATTATGAGTCAAGAAAGTGCTTTTTCTCTTGTTTTTTACATTGCAAATATATCATTTGGTTTGATAAGTAATTACTAGTACTATAATATATTTCATTTCGATTTATATTTTTGTACACTTTTGCGAACTCGATTATTATAGTCAACAGATGTTTGGAAAATTCTATTTTTGTTAAAAATTCAGTTTCGCTACAACGCGCTACTACTCAATCCTGATAAGGAAGCGTGAAAATTTATTTGTTATTGAAATTGAGACTTTTTCAAATAATATATATATTTTTGCAGTAGCAACTTTAACTTGCGTTAAAAATTTAGCGCAAGGTGCATTGCGGAAGTTAATTTTTAAAAAATAGAAGTTCCCAAACATCTATTTAAGTATGAAAAATAGATTCAAAACTAATCGATATAGTTTATTTTTAATAGTTATGTTTCTATTTTTATTATCGTTTTCTACTCAAATTTCTGCACAAATATTTAATCCTTTTACACCTCGAACTTCAGTATATACGCCTAATAGAACACTGTATAATATTAAAGGAGATTACACATTAATAGGAAACACAAATTTGACACTTTGCATTTATTCTGACAATTCTCGTAATAATTCTAGCTGTATGACAAATGTTGATATTGATAATGACGATTCAACTTTTAACTCATCTTCTGCGCAACTAGTTTATTCTCATGAAAACAATGCTTTGTCAGAAAACACTACTATTATATATGCTGGTTTATACTGGTGGGGCAGAACTAACACTCTTTCCCAAAATTCCTCAAATATTTATCCAACAAATCAAGTTAAATTAAAGTGTGATAGTGATCAATATCATATGGTCACAGCTAATTCATATGATTTTCACTGGATAAATTCCGAAACAAATAATCCTAATTGTTTGTTTTTTATGGCATATACTGAAGTAACAGATTATGTTCGTCAGCACGGCGAGGGCAATTATTTTGTTGCAGATATAGATTTACAAACTGGAACAGGAGATCTTACTGGAAATTATGGTGCATGGGGAATGGTTGTCGTTTATGAAAATCAGGCAATGAGCTGGAGAGATATTTCTTTTTTTGATGGAGTAGCAAATATCGATGCGAATAATCCACTTGTAGATATTATGGTATCCGGTTTTCACACGGTTCGTGAAGGAGCAGTTAATATAAAAATGGGAATAATGACAGGTGAAGGTGATGTGAATATAAGTGGGGATTGTTTGAATTTGCAAGGTGTTGATAGTATTTTCTACAATCTTTCACATTCAAATAATTCCACTAATAATTTTTTTAATAGTAGTATCACTACAGGAAACAATTATAGAAACCCCAATCTTATTAATAATACGGGAATAGATATTTCTGTTTTTAATCTTGCTAATAATAATAACTATTTAATTGATAATAATCAATCTTCTGCTCTTTTCAGATTTTCATCAACAGGAGATACTTATTATCCGTTTTTCTTTGGTTTTGGATGTGAAGTTTATCCCTATATTATTGATACAGCATGTATTTCTTACATATGGAACGATTCAATATATGATACATCAGGAGCATACACACAACATTTTACTTCTTCACAAGGAACAGATAGTCTAACAACGTTATTCTTAACGATAAATCAATCAGATTATGATACAATTAATAATCTCATCTCTTGTGATTCTCTTTCTTGGAATGACACTACATATACATCTAGTGGTGTTTACACCCAATATTTTACAAATATTCATGGCTGTGATAGTATTGTGACGAATTTTTTAACGGTAAATAATTCCAAACGAACTTCAATTGAATATACTGTATGCGATTCGTTGGTTTGGAATGATATTAGGTATACAACATCAGGTGATTATGAGCAACGTATGATATCCTCTAGTGGTTGTGACAGTATTGTCACTTTACACTTAATAATAAATGATTCTAAACGAGATTCTACATTTATTACTTCTTGTGATTCTCTTACTTGGAATGACACTACATACACATCTAGTGGTGTTTACACTCAATATTTTACAAATATTCATGGTTGTGATAGTATTGTGACGATTTTTTTAACTGTAAATAATTCCAAACGAACAACAATTGAATATACTATATGCGATTCGTTGGTTTGGAATGATATTAGATATACAACATCAGGTGATTATGAGCAACGTCTGATATCTTCTAGTGGTTGTGATAGTATTGTCGCTTTACACTTAACGATAAATGATTCAGATTACGATACAATTCGTAATGTCACTACTTGTGATTCTCTTATTTGGAATGACACTACATACATATCCAGTGGTGTTTACATCCAATATTTTACAAATATTCATGGTTGTGATAGTATTGTGACGATTTTTTTAACGGTAAATAATTCCAAACGAACATCAATTGAATATACTATATGTGATTCGTTGGTTTGGAATAATTTTAGATATACAACATCAGGTGATTATGAGCAACGTCTGATATCTTCTAGTGGTTGTGACAGTATTGTCACCTTACACTTAACAATAAATGATTCTAAACGAGATACTACAATTATAACTTCTTGTGATTCTCTTTTCTGGTGTGGAAATATTTATACTACTACAGGAGTATATTATTTGTATTCACAAACAGAACAAGGTTGTGACTCTGTTAAAGTATTGATTTTAACGTTATTCGATTCTGACAATCAAGAAGAATATCTTACAATTTGTGAAGATGAACTTCCTTATTCGTGGAGAGATACTCTATTTCGCTTAGGAACAAATTCAAATACTTATTTCTTCCACAAAAATAATATTGACGGTTGTGATTCTATAGTAACATTACATTTGACTATATTCCCTGTTTATGACATACAGTTAATGGATTCTGTTTGTGAAGGGGATAGTTATTCAAAGCATGGTTTTAATGTTTTATCAAACGAAACTGTGAATCAGACACAATTATTCTTTACAAATTATTTTAATACATTAAATGGTTGCGATAGTAGTATTAATTTAGAATTGTCTGTTATAGACACATCCTTGTCAATTGAATTATTGTCGGATGATTTTTGTAATAATTATTTGGCAGAATTACAAGTTAATACAACTCTTCCTAATTACATTTGGAATACTGGAGAAATTACAAATATTATTGAAGTAAATAAACCCGATATATATTCTGTTACAGCTTCTTCCGATATCGGCTGTACAGTTACAAAAAGTATCATCATTAAAGATTGTGGTTGTCGATTGTTTTTACCGAATGCTATAACTCCATCAAAACAGGATGGAGTTAATGATTATTTTAGTATTTCTGAATATCATAAGAATCAAATCTCAAACTTATCAATCTTTATTTATAACCGTTGGGGCGAACTGATTTTTCATTCAAGTGATAAGAATTTTATTTGGAAAGGAGACTATCAAGGAACTATACTTTATAATGTTGTTTACAATTATATTATTCTTTATACTGATTATAGAGGTCACCTGTGTCAATATGTTGGAGAATTAGTGGTTATATAGTTAAGTGATTTTTTTAAGACTGATTCAATATTAATTTCATTATACCGAGAAAAGAACTGCCTATTCAATCACAAAGTAAAAGCGATTGCAATTTCGTCATGCAAAGGATATCCCTAAACCATTTTGCGGAACTTAAAAATTGAAAGAAAATACCGTTAAAATTGTGTTCGAGGTCGTTTGAAGGTCGTTTCAAAAAAAGTACAGGCACTCAATTTTTTTGTGAATGCCTATTTGCGTTGTTTAATCCCTATTGGGCTTGAACCAATGACTCTCTGATTATGAGTAATATGTTTCCCAATTTATTTCAATTCCATAAGGTGTAATTAAAAGATTGCGTGCAAAATGTCTCGTCCTAAAATAGGTTTACATCAAAACCTAAAAATTATGGAAGAAAAAAGTAACCTTATTTCAGGGCAAGTCACATCTAAAAACCACCATTCGAATGCTCTTTTGCCGGATGAGTATGGGGTGCTATTTTCCAAAATATTTTTCGGAAGGAATAGCACTTGGGAGCATCAATTTTATGGGTGAAAAGTGTATTTTTGCACTATTGAGTTTTGCAGAAATGAGGAGCTTTTAATGGTGTTTTTATGAACGAGCAGGTTCTTGGAAAATTGAAAGTGCTGGCTGAGTCGGCAAAGTATGATGTCTCTTGTTCATCAAGTGGAACCGTGCGCCGAAATCGGGAGGGAGGACTTGGGAATACCGTGGGCGGAGTGGGCATTTGCCATAGTTTTGCCGAGGATGGACGTTGTATTTCTCTTTTGAAGGTTATGCTGACCAATCAATGTATTTATGACTGTGCCTATTGTATCAATCGTCGGAGCAATGATATACCCAGGGCCACCTTTTCTGTTTCGGAGCTGGTGAACCTGACGCTTGAGTTTTACCGGCGCAACTATATTGAAGGATTGTTTCTCAGTTCGGGAGTAGTTGTCAATCCCGACTACACGATGGAGCGCCTGGTGCGGGTGGCTAAGGATTTGCGGACAGCACGGTTTAACGGCTATATCCATTTAAAGAGTATTCCCGGGGCAAGCAGGGAATTGGTTACAGAGGCGGGCTTGTATGCCGACCGTCTGAGTGTCAATATTGAAATCCCTAACGAAACAAGTCTAAAACTGCTGGCTCCGGAAAAGAGTTTTGAAGCCATCTTCCAGCCCATGAAGTTCATTCATCAGGGAGTGTTGGAAAGTGGAGAGGAGCGCAAGAAATTCCGCTTTGCTCCCCGATTTGCTCCGGCAGGACAAAGCACCCAAATGATTGTGGGAGCCTCGGCAGAAACGGACCGTGATATTTTATTTCTCTCCTCTGCCCTCTACAAGCGGCCTTCCATGCGAAGAGTCTATTATTCGGGTTATGTTGCTATCAACACTTATGACAGCCGATTGCCGGCACTTAAACAGCCGCCGTTGGTGCGCGAAAACAGATTGTATCAGGCTGATTGGCTCTTGCGGTTTTATCAGTTTAAAGTGGATGAAATTGTAAATGACACCTATCCCGATTTGGATCTGGAAGTGGATCCTAAATTATCATGGGCACTACGGCATCCGGAGTTTTTTCCTTTGGATGTAAACAGAGCTGACTATGAAATGTTGTTGCGGGTTCCCGGAATTGGGGTCAAATCGGCCAAATTGATTGTGGCTTCCCGATGCTACGGAGCGCTCACTTCCTATCAGTTGAAGAAGATTGGGGTGGTGATGAAGAAAGCCCAGTATTTCATCACTTGCCGCGAATTGCCCATACGGACAGTTCAGGAGCTGAAACCCGAGAGGGTGAAACTGTTGTTAAAAGCGCCTGCTGGAAAGAAAAAAGGTAATATTGACCAGTTGCAAATCCCGTTTGAGTAATCATGATCATCTTTCAATACGACAAGACCTTTGAAGGGCTTCTTACTTCTCTATTTGAGGCATATTATCTGAAGACTTTTCCTGACAAACTCTCGGAGGAACAGGAGTGTTTAACTCTTTTTGA
>JAEWNB010000158.1 GCA_023392945.1 Bacteroidota bacterium | reverse complement strand
TTTTGATCGATCTGCAGTTGCAAATCATTTTTTTTTAAGTTTGACATGAGGTTAACTTATTTATTATCAAATCAAAGAGCCTCTTTTGATTTAAGGGGACAAAAATACAAAAAAATTCAACATCTTTCTTCTTAGCTATATTTTTTACTTATAAGAAAAATCATGGGTATTTATTATTTTAATGTTCCGACTTCTTTGTGGTGATTTCAGCAATAATCGATACTTAAAGACACTTTGCAATAAATAAAAAAAAACAGACAATGTAATCCAACTTCTCTTTACAGATTGCATATTAAAAAAAACAAAGTCCACTTTTTTTAGTACTTTTGCCAACTCAAATTAATAATTTTGAAAAAACGGATTGCAATTTTAGGTTCTACCGGGTCAATCGGAGTGCAGGCTTTAGAAGTAATTGATCAACTTTCTGATATATTAGAAGTTGAAGTTTTATCTGCCTTTTCGAATGCTGATTTACTCATAAAACAAGCAAAAAAATTCAATCCAAATGCAGTCGTCATTGTCAAGGAAGAATTCTACAAATATGTCAAAGATGCTCTTAAAGACGATGATATCAAAGTATTTGCCGGAGAAAAATCCTTGTACGATATTGTTGAGATGAGTTCTATCGACTTAGTTCTATCAGCATTGGTTGGAATTTCAGGGCTTGCCCCGATTTACCATGCAATTGAATATAACAAAACCATTGCCCTTGCCAACAAAGAAGCTTTGGTAGTTGCAGGAGAACTTATGACAAGCCTTGCCAAAGAAAACGAGGTAAGCATCTACCCTATTGACTCTGAACATTCCGCAATTTTTCAATCTCTTTCAGGAGAATTTCACAATCCCATAGAAAAAATTATCATCACCGCTTCCGGTGGTCCTTTCAGAGGTAAAAACAGTGATTTTCTGGAAACAGTTTCTGTAAAGCAAGCTCTTAAGCATCCCAATTGGTGTATGGGAAATAAAATAACCATTGACAGTGCCACGCTTATGAACAAAGGGCTAGAAGTGATCGAAGCAAAATGGCTTTTCTCTGTTGACATCAACAATATTGAAGTGGTTGTTCACCCTCAGTCAATCATTCACTCTCTTGTTCAGTTTCAGGATGGTTCTGTAAAAGCACAACTTGGGTTACCCGACATGAAATTACCCATTCAGTATGCCCTAACCTTTCCGCTCAGACAACAGAACAATTTTCCGAGACTCAGTTTCAGCAACTACCCTACTCTAACTTTTGAGAAACCTGATCTACAGACTTTTCCCTGTTTAAATTTGGCATATCAGGCATCCAAAATTGGCGGAAATTTACCCTGCGTTATGAATGCAGCTAATGAAGTCGCTGTATCCCTCTTCCTAAGAGAAATAATCAAATTTAACGATATTCCTAAAATTATTGAAGAATCCATGAATAAAACCAATTTCTCAATTCCAAAAACCATTGCTGAATATTTGGAAATTGATAGAATTACGCGTTCCCGCATTATTCAAAATTTTTCATAGTTTAATGAACAATAATATATAATCAGTGTTAAAAAATCATCATTTACAATAAATAACTAATATGGGTATTTCAATTCAAATCATCGGATTAATTTTGAGTTTAGCTTTTTTAGTTTTTACTCATGAACTTGGACATCTAATTTTTGCAAGAATATTTCATACCAGAGTTGACAAATTCTATCTATTTTTCAATCCCGGATTCTCCATAATGAGAATGAAAAAATATGACGGGAGCTGGCATTTCAGCTTTTTCTCCTCAAGAGTCCCCGATGAATGGATTGATCACCCGGAAAAAACCGAATGGGGAATCGGCTGGTTACCTTTAGGAGGATATTGTTCCATCAACGGAATGGTTGATGAAACAACTAAAGCAGGAGATCTTCCTGAAGAACCCCAACCATATGAATTCCGTTCAAAAAAATCATGGCAGAGATTTTTTATTATAATTGGTGGAGTTCTTGTAAATTTCATTTCTGCATTAATTATCTATTCTGCCGTTCTTTTTGTTTGGGGCGAAGAAGTTTTCAAACTTAAAGATGCTCAGGATGGACTTCAATTCACTCAGGCAGCAAAACAAATCGGATTTAGAGACAGAGACAAGATTGTCTCGATTGATGGTAAAGTTCCCGAAACAATTTCTGAATTTGCCAATTCTTTGCTTATTGATGAACCAAAATCTGTCCTAATAAACCGTGAAGGAAAGAATGTAGAAATTCAGATCCCGGAAAATTTTGGGCAGTTGGTATTAGCTGAAGGGAGTGGAACATTCTGCGACTATTACTATCCTTTTGTCATTGACAGTGTTGCAAATGATTCTCCTGCTGCTAAAGCCGGACTTACTAAAGGAGATAGCCTTGTTGCGATTAATAACACTCCAATGAGTTCATTTTTTGAATTCAAATCAGTTTTAACAGATAATAAGGAAAAAGAGATCATTTTAGCTTATTCCCGTAATGACAGCTTGTATCAAGACACTTTGCTTCTTGGCAAAGATGGAAAATTGGGAGTTTATCCCTATGGACCGCAGAATTTAAAGGCAGAAAAAATTGAGTATGGTTTCTTTGAATCATTTCCCGAAGGAATTTCAAAGGGCTTTAGTACATTGGGAATGTATGTTAAGCAATTTAAACTGGTTTTCACCAAAGAAGGGGCTCAGCAACTTGGTGGATTTGGAACTATTGGCAGCATTTTTCCTAAAATTTGGGATTGGCACCGTTTTTGGGCAATGACAGGATTCCTTGCTATTATTCTTGCTTTTATGAATATCTTACCAATTCCTGCTTTAGATGGAGGATACATTCTTTTCATTCTAATTGAAATGATTTCCGGGAAAAAGCCAAGTGATAAATTTATCGGCTATGCAAATGCTGTAGGATTTACTTTGCTTATTGCACTGCTAATATATGCCAACGGGATGGATATTATAAGAGCCTTTTTTAAGTAAAGCTCATTTATATAATCTACTTTATTATTTTTTTATTCTCGAGCGATTTCTTATACAGAAGATCTACCTTTTTTTCAATGTAATCAGCTTTTTTCTGATGAATGAGCATTTCACGGGCAGCTTGAATTTCCTCTTCAGTCTGGATAGTTGCCCTTCGTGTTTTATAATCCAAAAAAACAATAATGTAAGTAAATTTATTATCAGATTTTTCAAGGTAATTATTTTCTGATAAGAAAGAATCTTTATTTAGAAGATCTATCGGCAATTCCTGCTTCAAGTCATCCAAATAGAGCCAGGTATCATCATCAATAAAATATTCTATCGAATCACCGCAAAGCTGTTCAATTTTGGCTTTCTGAGTATTCCTTTTAAGATTATCAAACATAATTTCCTTAATTGGTTTTAATAATCTGGAATTTTTGGAAAGTTTGACATAATTTAACTTAACAATCTCTCTCTCAATAGCATCGTTGGGCTCGTACCTGTTAATAAAAGACTGTAGTTCCTTTTCTGTCACAGAAAACCGAGCACTATCAGAAGTAATATGTTGGTAATAAGCATTAATCAGCAAACTTTCTCTAAATTTTTCAATGTCATTATCAAATTTTTTTTCTTTTTCAGAAAGAACTTTCTCAGCTTCATGCAGAACAACATGTCTGGAAATCCAATCATCAATAATATTGGAAGCCATTTGGGCACTATCTTCTTCATTTAAACCATCAGGAAGTAATCCACAAATTTCCGAAAAGTACAACTTGTTATTATAGACTTCTGCCACTACATAATCGTCTGACTTTTTGCAAGAAACAAAAAGGAATACCAGAAGGATAAAAATAATAATTGAATTATTTTTCAATTTACTTTTTTAATATTGAATTAAAAACATCTTCCTTGACAATAACAGGATATTTTGTTTTAAGTTCCTGTATCCACTGCTGATCAAGAAAATCTTGATATTGAGTAATAACAAGAGCCCTAATTTCACTCATTGGTTTATAGACAACAGTTTCAGCATTTGGATCAACAGGATAATTAGGCTTAATCTTTTCATAAAAAGAAGTAAGTCCGACACTATCTTTCATTGCTTTACTCCAAACCATTTGAGAATTAATTTCATACAATATCATACCATCATGATATTCTGTAACCAATTCTTTAAATTCAGGGTATTTAACAATAAGATGTTCATTTTCATACGCAATAATTTTTTCTTGTACAAAAGCAGGATATTTACTTTCAATAAACTGCATAACACTCTCTTTTAAATTTACCCCCTGAAAACGTGAAATGTAATTTGCAAAATCTTTAACAGGCACTTGTTGGTCCGCAAAAGTAAAAATTGGTTTTAATTTATCAATTCCGGGAAGTTCAACGATATCACGAGAAGTAGAATTAAAATAAGTTTCAGGAAGATTATTTTTAAAGAATTTGAGAGCAGCTTTTTTGCCTTTATCCTGATATTTATATTCTATTTTAAGTTTTTCGACCAGAGATTCCCGACTCAGATGAGAACGACTATCTCGTGAAATTTTATTTTTTATAAAGTATCTAGCTTCATCATCAACAGTAACAGGCGTAATTTCATTCAATTTGACAACATGCCAACCAAGTGTGGAAGAAATGGGTTCAGAAAACTGACCCGGTTTAAGCGAAATACAAGCTTTTACAAAGTCGGGACTCTTCCGATTTGGAGCAAAGGGTTCAACAGCACCTTCTTTTTCTTTGGAAGCTTTATCTTCAGAAAACAACTTCACCAAAGTAACAAGATCCTCTCCTTTTTGTAATCGTGCAGATATTTCAGTCATTTTTTCACGTGTATAATCGCTCATTTTATTCATCTTAGCCATAGTATCAGGAATAAAAATTTGCGAAATACTTATTTTCTCAATTGCCGGAATCTTATCTTTTACATAAATCAAATGATATCCAAAACCAGTCCTAACAGGCATTGAGATCTGTCCAACTTCGGTATTATAAGCACCTGTTTCAAAAGGATAAATCAAGTTAAAAACAGTAAAATAGCCCAATTCTCCTTTATTGCCGAGTTGTTGTTTATGTGTTATCGGATTAACAGTATCACGTGCAGAAGGATCATCAGAAAAGGCAACAGCTGCATCAGAAAAAGACATCCCCTGCAAAATTTTATTTCTGATATTGATTGCCTTATTATAAGCCATCAAAGTATCTTTTGGAGAAGCAGAAGCAGGACAATTGATCAGAATATGAGAAGCCCTGATATTGTATTTCATTCTTTCATAAGCTTCATCAATTAATTTATCACTAATATCTTTATCAATCAAATATTGCTGAGCAGACTGATTCTTGTAGGATTCGAGTTCTCTGATAAATGCCTTTGAAGTATCTAACTTCATCTCCTTTCCTTCTTTTACTTTAAGTTTAAAATTGATAAATAAATCCAGATATTCTTTTATATCATCAGAAGTTGCTTTTTTTAAATCATTATTTTTCTGAAAAGAATACAAAAATTCACTTTTTAATACAGTATCCTTATCAATAA
>JAEWNB010000125.1 GCA_023392945.1 Bacteroidota bacterium | reverse complement strand
TATCTTTGTGAGCTTAAAAATTAAAATTATGGACACAAGAGAGCAACAAATCATAGACTATATTATAAAAACCGGAGAATGTTCGTCAAAAGAAATTTTTGATGGAATGAATATTTCGATGAGTTATGCCACTCTTAAAAGGGTTCTATCAAAATTAATTTCAGTAAATTATATTGCTGCAAAAGGACAAGGCAAAGGGACTAAATATATTATTTCCCCTGTATATAAAACACTTATGCCTATTGATATGGAAGAATACTATAGGAAAGAAATTGATGCAAGGGAAATAAAAAAAGATTTTAATTTTGCCGTTATCAATGAAGTTTTAGCAAAAAACAATTTATTCACACAAACTGAATTAGCCAAATTAAATGAACTACAAAACCATTATAAAGAAAATATCTCTCAATTGTCTGAGAGTGAATATAAAAAAGAATTGGAAAGATTAGCAATTGATTTAAGCTGGAAATCATCTCAAATTGAAGGGAATACCTATTCTTTGCTAGAAACGGAGAAACTTTTGAAAGAAAAAGAAACGGCTGCCGGAAAAACCAAAGAGGAAGCAATAATGCTCCTGAATCATAAAGATGCCCTTGATTTTATCATTGATAATCCCGATTACCTTTACCCTTTGACTGTTCCCAAAATAGAAGATATACATAGCATCTTAGTAAAAGAACTTGCAGTGGAGAGAAACTTGAGAAAAAGACGTGTCGGAATATCCGGGACCAATTACCGTCCATTGGATAATGAATTTCAAATAATAGAGGCTTTACAGGATTCTTGTAATTTGATTAACGATAAAAAGAATATTTTTGAGAAAGCGTTATTGGCATTAGTGCTCATTTCTTATATTCAACCATTTATGGACGGAAATAAAAGAACTGCAAGAATTGTCAGCAATGCCGTTTTAATGAAAGAAAAATATTGCCCGTTATCTTTTAGAACAGTAGATTCAATTGATTATAAAAAAGCAATGCTGCTATTTTATGAGCAAAACAACCTCTTTAATTTAAAAAATATGTTTATAAATCAATTTGAATTTGCAGTAAATTCCTATTTTTAATATGAAAATAAATCTTTATAAAATAAAAATTTATGAATATGAAAACTAAAACTTGCCTGATAACCGGAGCCAATTCGGGAATTGGAAAAGAGGCGGCTATTCAATTGGCTCAAGCAGGATTTCATGTAATTATGGGAGCTCGCAATCGGAAACGTGGGGAGAATGCCCTTGCCGAAATTAAAGAAAGAGCAAATTCATCTGCTGTCGAGTTGCTTGAGTTGGATATGGCTTCAAAAGAATCGATTGTGAATGCATCGAAAATATTAAATCAACAAGTAGAAAAGCTTGATGTTTTAATTCATAATGCCGCAGATTTTGATATTATCCGAAAAAAACCGGATAAAACAGTAGATGGAATTGAAACTATTTGGGCAACCAATCATATCGGACCGATTTTGCTGACAAATTTACTTTTGGATTTGCTTATGAAAAGCAATCAGGGAAGAATCATTACCATTGCTTCGCAAGGGTTGGTGATGTCCCCACGACTTACTGTTGATATGAATGATCCTGAATTTAAAACAAGAAAATTCTCTGTTCCTCTTGCCTATTACCAATCTAAACTTGCTCAGGTAATGTACACCTATTGGATGGCGGAACAACTGAAAGAAAGTGCTGTAACAGTAAATTGCATCAGAGTAACTAATGTGAAAGTAGATACAAACAGATATCCTGATGTTTCAGGGTTTATGAAATTTCTCTATTCACTAAAAAGTCGCTTTTCTATTTCTCCTGAAGAGATGGCTAAAACTTATACCTATTTGGCTACTTCGCCGGAGTTGGAAAAGACGACAGGAAAATATTTTAATGAAAAGAATAAGATGGTTCTTTCATCTCCATACAGTATGGATAAAAAGAATATTGACGCAGTGATGAAAATGTCAATGGATTATTTGAATTATTAAAAGCTCTTTTATCGGAATATTATACTTTATGAAAAAACCATCTCTTACAATTTTACTGATGATAATTGTTTTGCTGTCGGCAAACGGACAGACAAAAGATGTGGAAACGAAACTCAATCTGGATTTTGAAGAAGTCACTGATGGAATGCCGGTAGCATGGAAAACTCATGGGAGTAAAGATTATGCAGCTTTATTGGATTCAGTTATGGTAAAGGAGGGAAAATATTCTGTCTTTTTGGGATATGATTCCGGGAAAGTAGATTTTAAAGCATGGGCGTTTACGCTACCTCATAATTACAAGGGAAAAAGTATTACGCTATCGGGATATATTAAAACAGAAAATGTTACGGATGGTTTTGCCGGGCTATGGATGAGAATTGATCCGGAAGTGGCTTTTGATAATATGGCGAAACGCGGTATAACAGGGACAACAGAGTGGACGGAATATAAAATAACCCTTACGCTGAATCCTGCCAAAACCGAACAAATTGTGATTGGCGGATTGTTGAGTGGGAAAGGTCGTATGTGGCTGGATGACCTGAAAGTAACTATTGAGGGAAAGGATTTAGCAGAGGCTAAAACATTTCAAAGAAAAATATATCCTGCGGAAACCGATACCGCTTTCAATAACGGATCATGGATTGTTTTTCCGGAACTTGACGAGAGTTTGATTGATAATTTGGATCTGCTTGGGAAATTGTGGGGCTTTTTGAAATATCACCACCCTGCAATCGGAAAAGGAAATTATAATTGGGATTATGAGCTGTTTCGCTTTCTTCCGGAATATGTAAAAGTGACGGATAAAAAACAACGCGATGAACTATTGCTCTCTTGGATAAATAAATATGGAGAAATACCCGTGTGTAGCACCTGTGAGCAGAAATCAACCAATGTTTTTCTGAGCCCCGATTTCTCATGGCTAAAAAAGAGCCATGTCAGCGGAGCGTTAAAAAATAAAGTAAAAGAGATCTATCAAAATCGACACCAGGGAGAACACTATTACGTAAGTATGGATTTTTATGGCAATACTTCTTTTCAGAATGAAAATCAATACGCTGATATGCCTTATCCCGACGGAGGATTCAGATTGCTCTCTTTATACAGGTATTGGAATATGATTCAATATTTTTACCCATATAGATATTTGACCGAAAAAAATTGGAATGCTGTTCTGAGAGAATATATACCTGCATTTTTAAATGCCGGAGATGAATTGCAATATGAATTGACAACCCTAAAATTGACGGCGGAAATTAATGATACACATGCGGCATATTTTATGGGAGATAAAGTTCTCGAAAACAGGGGTGAAAATCATGCTCCCTTTCGTACGAAATTTATTGGAACAGATTTAGTAGTTATCGAATATTATAATCCTGAATTACAGGAAAGCACAAAACTTAAAAGAGGAGATATCATCACCCATATTAATGGGAAAACCGTTAAGGAAATTGTGGATAGTGTGAAGATTTATCATCCTGCTTCTAATAATGCGGCTCTAATGCGGGAAATTGCCACACATATATTAAATTCAAATCAGTCAACTATAAATATTGAATATATTTCAGATAATGAAGAAAAAAAAGCGACCTTACATCTTTATCAAAATGAGGATTTAAATTTGTTTGATGGCGGGAGTAAAAATGAAGCTGAAAAATGTTATAAATTTTTGGAAGGGAATATTGGATATATTCATTTGGCATCCCTAAAAAATGAAGATATTACGGTAATTAAAGAGGTTTTTAAGGAGGCAAAAGGGATCATTGTTGATTTACGGGACGGAGTATCAGAATATGTTCCTTATTCGTTAGGTAGTTTCTTCGTTTCAAAGTCAACGCTGTTCGCAAAAGCGACAAGAGGCAATATTAATAATCCGGGTGAATTTCGATTTGTGCCTAATCCGCCCATATCAAAAATTGGAGAGACTTACCAAGGGAAATTGGTGGTTATGGTTAATGAAGTTACTCAAAGTCAGGCAGAATATACTGCCATGGCTTTTCGGGCTGGACCCAACACCACTATTGTCGGGAGCACAACGGCAGGAGCTGACGGAAATGTTTCAAGAATTCAACTGCCGGGAGGATTGCTGACCATGATTTCGGGAATTGGTATTTATTACCCTAATGGCACCGAAACACAAAGAGTGGGCATTGTGCCGGATATTAAGGTGGAGCCAACCATCGAGGGAATAAAAAATGGCCGAGATGAAGTGCTGGAAAAGGCTATTGAGGTTATAAATAAATGAGTCTGTTAGAGATTATTCAATAACATACCCGATTCAAATTAAATCTTCGTTCTGCGAATGATATTGATATAGAAAATTTTATGCTTCGCCGATCATTGCATAAAACTGTTCTTCGGAGATAATGGGAATGGCAAGTTTTTCGGCTTTTTTGAGTTTCTCCGGTCCCATGTTTTCCCCGGCAAGAAGAAAATCAGTGTTCTTGGATAGGGAGGTGCTATTTTTACCACCGTAATATTCTATTTTTTGTTTCATCACATCCCTCGGAATGGAGAAGATACCGCTTACCACAAAAGTTTTGCCATTGAGTTTGTTTTCTCCCTTGGGTATATTTTCAGAAATTTGAAATTGAACGCCTGCATTTCTGAGTTTGAGGATAATTTCAAGATTCTCGGGCTGGATGAAATAGTTGACAATGGAGGAGGCTACTCTTTCGCCGACATCTTCGACTTGCATCAACTCTTCAATAGAAGCATTTGAGAGGGCCTCAATATTAGCAAAGTGACGGGCAAGTTTTTTAGCAGTGGTTTCGCCGACAAATCGGATCCCCAAAGCAAAGAGAACTCTTTCAAAAGGAACTTTGAGGGAAGCTTTTAGTCCGGCAAGGATATTGTCAACGGTTTTTTCTTTGAAGCTGATAATTCTATCGGGTTTGCCCTCTTCTCCCAAAATGTTCTTTTCAAGTCCTAATAGATTATTATAGTGTAAACTGTAAAAATCAGCAATGTTCTTCACCAACCCTTTTTCAAAGAGCATTTCGACTTTCCCTTCACCAA
>JAEWNB010000077.1 GCA_023392945.1 Bacteroidota bacterium | reverse complement strand
AATCGTTTTGGATCAGCATTGAATTCAACTTTTAAAAGCGGAAATTCCGTTTTATTAGAAACAATCTTAAAATAATTTTTTTCAGTTGATTCTCCTCCCGATATCACAACTATAAAAGAAAAAGGATCAAGATAAGGCTCCTTCTTTTCATATCGCTCATTCACAGAGATGACTTTGCCTTTCATTTCAGGAATAAATGACGATGAAACTAAAGATATTTCTTTCGTTTGTTTTTCCGAATTTTCTTTTTGATATTTTCTATTTTCCGATATAGCCATTATTACCAATTTCAGAGACCATGGAAGTTCCACCATAGCGACCATCCAAATATCCGTTTTCTATATTAATAGTATGGTGTATTTTATAATCATTCAGCGAATACATTTTACTATTCCCCTCTTCTTTTTCAGTAAGCCATACTTCATCGGGACGAATTAACACTTGTTGATTTAAAAGATGAGTAGAATGGGTTGTAAATATTAATTGCCCGTTAGAATCATTTTGAGAATAATATTTTATCAGAGCAAACATTAAATTGGGATGAATGCTATTTTCTATTTCATCAATAAATACTACTTTTTGATTCTTCATAGCATCATAAATAGCCGGAATTAAGGTTAATATTCTTATGGTCCCATCCGATTGGGAAGCAATTTTCATTTTCTTTTTATATCCCGATTGCCCGAGTTGTTCAAACATAAATTCCTGAACCACTCTCATGCCCTTATCTATTGATACATTAAAAAGATTTATTTTGTTTTCAATTATCGAAAGCGTTTTCTTAGGATTAGGAACTTCTTGTTCCATCATATTTTCTATGTGCTGCATGTTTTTTTTGTCATGTATCCACTTATCAAAAGGAGTATTACTTACTTCTATTGCGTTAACACCAATGTTAATACTTTTAAATACCTTATTGGCAAAATTTACTAATTCCGGTTTTTTAGACATTACTTCAATGAACATCGGAATAATACTGTTCATGGTTATTATTTCCAATTGATTTGAAAACCAATCAAAAACATGATTACAATCCAGATTGGATAAAATCGGGAATTGTTTATTTAAAGGCAATAATGAAGATTTTGGATTCATTTCAAGCAACTGAACTGAAGAAGTCTCATTTTGAAGATACGGTGATTTAATTTCATTTCCATTTCGCTCAAATATTAAAATATCCTCACTTTCTCCAAGATTTGAAATCCGTAACTTTTCCGATATTATTTCAGAAATTTCCGTGCTATAGATGTAATATTTGTCTTTGTAAAAAAATTCAACCTCAAATGAAACAGGAAGCTCATTTTTGGCAACCAATTGGAATTTATAATCTTTTAAATCAATACTCTTTAAAAAATTTTCATTCAATACAAATGATTGTAAAAATCCAACAGCTTTGATAAAATTTGATTTCCCGGAACCATTATATCCATAAATGGCAGCTTGTTTCAATAAGGGAATTTCATTTTCGGTATAGATATGATTTTGAAATCTTTCTCTTTTTAAATTGGGAAACATGTCAAACTCAACCTTTTTATAAAAAGAGAGAAAATTTTTAATGGACAATCTTAATAACATGGGTGTCTGTTTTATAATTCGAATTTGCAATAATACATATTTATTTTAATATTGACGTGAGTTTTTCACGCAAAAATAAAGAAAAAATTCTATTTTATTGAATACCAGCACTAAAATAGCTAACTCCTTCTATATAAATATAATATTTTCTATGCTAAAGTTAAAACCAAATTATTGAATGCAACAAAGGCGTTTCTTTGAATGGAAACGCCTTTGAGACTCTTTGTTGATAATTCCTGTTCCTGTTACTTTCTTCCTGTTCCGGACTTCTTGGTTTCTTCTGAGTCCTTTACAGGTGTAGGGATAGCTTCTTTACGATAACGGGGAGAGAATTCTCTGTAAATGAGCAATCCTATCAATCCGGCCAATATTATACCAACCAAAATTGAACCCCATAATGAGTATTGAGCACTTTTTTCATATAACTCGTCAATACACTTAAATTCAATTTTGTGTTGCCCGGAAGGTATTTCCAATCCGCGCAAAATGTAATTAACCCGAATGACAGGGACCTCTTTCCCGTCGATATAAGCTTTCCATGTTTTATAAAAAACTTCTGAAAAGACTGCCAACTGACTCTGAAGATTAGAGCTTTCATAAATCAGATAACCGGGATTACTGTAATCCGACAATTTGATATATGCGCTGCTGTCTGTAAAAGTAACAGCGGGAAGGCCGGCTGATAGTTTCTCTTTCCATACTTTGTCGATGACAGCAGTTTTGGATGCATTAAAATTATAGAGCGATACAATCTCTTCGTCAGGCGAGTTCACCCACCTTAAGGAATCCACAAACCAGGCATTGCCAAGGGCTTCAGGATTTTTCTGAACCATTGGACCCTGTTCTGTCGGAACTATAATATAGCGGGTATTGAGCATATTTACAACCTGAGGATTGATTTTTTTAGAAAAATGGTAATCAATAATATCCTGATAACGACGCAATTTTGCGGGACTATATCCACCGACAGATTTATGAAAATAGGAAGTTGACGATTCATTAAAAGTACTCGATGCCAGATTCAAAACACGGTAATTGGGATCTGTATCCTGCAAAATCATTTCATCTGCCTGCGTTGGAACAATAGCTTTAGCTTTCTTTTGGGCAACAAAATTATCACTATTTAGGAAGCGTCTGTCAACACCCCACATATCTATTAGAATTAGAACACCCAATCCCAATAAAAGATATTGGGGTTTAAACTGTTTTTTAAGGAAAATCAGTAAAAGAGAACCCGACAAGAGTATGAATACCAACGATCTCCAGGCATCTGAAGTGAGCATTGATTTACGATCCGTTTGCAATGCTGTAACCAGCCATTCTGGGAAATTAGAATCCGAAGCAGCTTCGAAGCTGAACATGGCACCACCGAAAAGAGCAAAGATAAGACAAAGACCACCTGTTATACCGCCTGCAATAAAGAGATAGCGAATATTTTTATTATTCTTTTCTTTATCAACTTTTTGGTGAACCATCTCCTTAATGGCGAGCACTGCCAGCGTCACCATCGTAACACCCGCAATTACCAATGCCATAGAGGGCGTTCGAAATTTACTGTACAGCGGAAGGTGATAGAAAAGAAAATCGTTGAAAACCGCAAAGTTTTTTCCCCAGGATAGAAAAATGGAGAGGATAGTTGCTGCCAGCAACCACCATTTTTCAGGACCTTTCACCACCATAAGCCCCAAAATAAAGAGGAAGCAGATAATGGCACCGGCATATACCGGACCTGAAGTAAACGGTTGCGGTCCCCAATAGGTAGGTGCCTGACGACAGAACTGACGACTTTGCCCGGTTCCTTTCAGTGCTTTATAACATTCAGAATTATCGCCCAGATTATAGCCCGAACTTGCCCCATAGAAATTGGGAATCAGCAATGTCATAGTCTCCATCTTTCCATAGCTCCACTGATAGGCATAGTCAAGTTCAAGCCCACTACTTTCCTTCACTCCTTCCGCATTACTTTGAAGCACCGCCCCACCCCGCATGGTATCTTTGGTATAATCCATAGTCGTAATCAGTTTCCCGGAAGCAGGGAGCACTGCTAAAATGGCTACTCCTATTAAAATAACAGAAGATTTGAAAAAATCTTTCAGAGTATGTTCTTTGATAGCATAAATTAAATAAACAACAACCATAAGACCAATAATAAGCAAAAGATAATAACTAATTTGCTGATGTGACCACAAAATATTCAATCCTGCGAAGAGCAATGTTACAAGTACTCCCCAAAGATACTTTTTTCGGTAACAAAGAATAATTCCACCCAAAATAGGTGCCATGGTCGCCATTACCAAACCCTTATTAATATGCCCTGCCTCAATAATAATAAAATTATAAGAGGCAAAAGCATATGCAATTGATCCGACAATGCTCAGCCAAGGCTTACAACCAATAGAAATTAAAAAAATATAAAAACCCAATAAATAAAGGAAAAATAGTCCAATATGGATTGTTGGCATATTCAGAGTAATAATTTTTCCAATTTTAGCAAAAATATTCTTAGTGGGAGGAGCATAAGTATAGTTTGCAGGCATTCCACTAAACATGGCATTAGACCAGTATGCATACTCACCGGTTTTTTTATGAAAATCTTGAGCATCTTTTCCCCAAGCTTTTGCACTTGTAACATCTCCTTGCGGCAAATCCTTCCCGTCAAAAACCACCGGAGAAAAGTAGAATATGGTTAATAATAAAAAAAGTGCTATTGCTACAATATGCGGCCACCATTGTTTAAAGTTGATTTTTTTCATCTGTTGTTTTTTTATATTTTTAAAGCTACAAAATTAAAATATTTTATATGTTATCTATTTATTATTCTCAATTACATTTTTAAATAACAAATCCCATTTTTCGGCAATTTTTCCAATTCTAAAATTATGACTGTATTCAATAGCATTCTTTGCCATATAAAGTCTTTTTTCATCGTCCAAAATGAGCTTGGTTAAATTTTGCACATATAAATCAATATCATTATTAGGAACAATAATTCCATTATAATCATTTTTAATAATTTCATGTAATGCCCCAAATGAATTAAAAGCAATTGGAACAACACCCATTTGCAGAGCTTCTGTAATTGTCATTGGCCAACCTTCAGCTGAAGAGGTCATCATAAAAATTGAGGCTCTTTTGTAATATGGCAAAGGCATTTGATGTCCGGTAAAATTACATCTTTGAAGTTTTAATTTTTTAGCTAAAAACAAATAATAATTGTAATCATTACCATCTCCAACTATTGTAAGCGACCAATCATCTAGATTTTTATTTAATTCAATTTTTTTCCATATTTTCAAAACCAAAGATAATCTTTTAGTATGTTCTTCCATTCGTGCTACTACTAAAACTTCTTTCTGTTTTATATGGAGATTATCAAATAAAAAAGATTCTTTAAATGTACAAGCGTTTCCGATCGCCACAAATTTATTTTTATCAGTGACACAAGCAAGTTTTGCATAGAGATCAATATAACTCTCTGATAATACGACAATTTTGTCACAATTATCATAAGGGAGAAAATATTTTGTTTTTAGTACTATCTTAGATAACAGGTTTGTAAGAAATACAAAACTCGATCGAAATGTCCATCTTAATTCACTAATTACATTTCCATTATGAAATAATGCATAGATCACTTTTTCCAAGGTACTATATGAACGAATTTCATACCCAGGGAATACATGAAAACAAAAGATTAATGGAATATGGTTGTTTTTTGCAATCTCATATACTTGTGGTAAAATAGGTAAATTGTATTTTCTCAGAAAATTAACTACAATAACATCAATTTGATTGGATTTGAAAAAAGAATCAAGAGCATTTTTATCAATTTTTTGTGACAACTTAATTTTTCCATCTAAATTGGCTGTGGGTTTTATATTATTTTCTTCAATATAAGCCAAATAGCAATTATAATGATACTCATTTTTGAAGTAGTCAGATAATAAAAAAGAAATCCTATTTACACCTCCGCTATTAGGAGAAATATCGTAATTATTGACAAAACAAATATTCATAGATTTAACATAATTCTTTTTCAAGCAAATTCAAAATTTTTTGTGATGGCAGAATATTATCTTTGGGATATAAATAGGTATTAAAAAATATTTCCCTTTCATCATGCATAATATCATTCCCTTTAATGACAATATTTTGAATAAAATCATCAATTTCATTATCATTTGAAACATGATAGTGCATATCAAATGCCATTCTTCCGAATGGATTAAGATGTTCCAATATTTGTTCGCCTTTTACTAAATAAGCAACCGGTTTTAAGGTATATAAATATTCAGCAGTAAAAGAAGCACAATCATGTATCATGGCATCGGAAGTAAGAAATAAATCTGTATATGCTCCTTCTTCCAACTGTCCATTGGGTATATTATTCCATTGTTTATAATAATTGTCTGTTTTTTCTTTCCCCCACAAATTGATCAATTTAAATTTCAAAACAGGATGTGGTTTAAAAGCAAATTGAATTTTGTCCTCATATTTTTGTGCAAGTTCTAACATAAAATCACAAAACGTGAGAAATGTAGAAAAATTAAAAAGATCAAATAAAGTATGATGAGGAGCCCAAATAATTCTTTTTTTTCTAACTGTTTGAGGCTTCCATACATCTTTGGGAATATAGGTTTTATCAATAAAAAGTTCTGTCCCCAAACTCCCGGTTATTACTACATTTTGTCCCTTATTTAAAGCATATTGTTTTGAAAAAGAATGTTGAAACTCCGTTTCTACAAAAAATTTCCATAATAGATTATGAAATGCCAGATTATAATTTATTCTATATATATCAACACATAAAAAACCATATGGCACATAGCAAGTAAGTTTATCAATAAAATTATATAGATGGTATAATGGCAAAGTATCTTTATACGGCTTTGTAAAAAATATAATATCGGGATTTATCATTTTTTTTATATCTGTCCACTTATTATTATCCTGATTATATGTATTATAAAAATTATACTGTTGTTGCAAAACAAATTGTTGAGTTTGTTTAACAACTTTTAGACATTCATTTTTATCATAATATAAGTGAACATTATATGGTGTAATGATAACTATAGGATTATAACGTTCGTTTTTTTCAAATAATCTATATAATCTTTCATATTTCCATGTAGTCGGGGTTTGAATAAAAAAGGCAATAGTTATAAGTTTTTTCTTTTTAATCTTACTAATTGTTTCCTCTTGTTTTTCTTTTGCTAATTGCATTTTTTTCTTCAGAAGAAATGGAAAAAGAGAAATTAATAGATCTTTGTAAATCAATTTTTTATACAAAGAATCAATAATCGAAAGAGTTCCAACTTTTTTAATTTTATCAATTATTCTCATTTCATCAAAATAAACTAAATTATATCACAAATACTATTTATAAGAATAACCGCCATTTATTTCCAAGATTTCACCATTCATAAATTCATTTTCAATTAAAAACATACAGGCAGATGAAATCTCTTCCACAGAAGCAAATCGATGAATAGCTGTTTTATTTATTATATTATTTTTTATTTCAATAGGTTTATTTTTTTGCCATTCTGTTTCAACAAATCCCGGAGCAACTACATTAATTCTAATTTTTCTATCTGCATATTCTTTGACAAGATTTTTTGCCAATGCATGCAATGCAGCTTTAGAAACTCCATAAGCCAACGAAAGTCCGTGAGGATATATTGCCATTGCAGAACCTATAAAAATAACAGAAGCTCCTTTTGATAGAATATTATTCAAATCTCGTAAAATATAAAAATTAGAATGGAAATTTACTCTAAAAACATCTTCCCAGTCTTTATCAGTAATATCCTCCATGGATTTTTTTAAAGTGGTTCCAGCATTAGCAATAATGCAATCAAGATTTATTTTTTTAGAAATAATAAACTCAGTAAATTGTTTTATTTGAATAGCATCACTTTGATCCATTTGATAAAGTAAAAAATTATCACCATATTGTTTCAAATCCTTTTCCCCTTCAGAAACAGAAGTTTCCATAAAAGGGTAGGTAATAAAAACAAAATAGCCTTTTTTTAACAAATTCACGGAAATTTGTTTGCCGATTCCACGAGTTCCCCCTGTTACAATGGCATATTTCATATCACATCAGGATTAGGTTGCTTATCAACTTGACCTTTTATAGATTGATATTTTTTTAAAATATCATCTTTAATTTTTGATGAAGAAACACCATCTCCGTATGGAAAATAAAAGACGGAAACTCCTAATTTTTTCAAATAATCATATTTCCCTACCCAATCGTCACCAACAACAAAAACATCAATATTCAACTTCTTAACTGTTTCGGTATGATCTAATGATTTTTGTGGAATAACAATATCAGGGTACTTTAAAGATTCTATTATTGCCAATCGCTCCTCAAAAGGAATAATTGGGGGTCGTTTATATGAACAAACTAATTCGTCCGTACTGACTCCAACAATAAGGGTGTCGCCTAATCCTCTGGCATGCTTAATCATCTTTAAATGATTAGAATGGAACATATCAAAAGTTCCAGATGTATATACTACGATTCTATTGTTGTACATAAAAACATATTTTATTTTAATTAGACTTATAATCTGCAAAATTACAATAAAATTCCTTTACACTTCTATTTTTGATGACCAAATATTTTTAAGAATATTCTATAATGTCTAAAATAGAAATAGAAATCTTAATATTAATTCTAGTAATTAAAGAAATTATTTATCGAGATAACTAAAAACCTTTTTAATGTTCTTTAATACATTGAATCTCAATTTAGCAAATATTGTTCAGTATTAACTAGTATTTATTTTAGTACTCCCCTTTCTTTAGACAACTTTTTCTCATTTTTAAGACAATTTTATTTTTTTTAATTTGTTAGTTTATCTTCAGGTTCGGGAGAAAAAATCTTTACTTACTTCGTTGCAAATGTAAAACCTTTTTCTTTATTTATCCCACTTTTTTATATATTTTTTCAGGTTGTTGATAGTCAAGGCTTTGATGCGGTCTTTGGGTGTTGTAATACTCAAAATATTCATTTACTCCGTTGTATAAATCAGCTCCGGTTTCATACGCTTTCGGATAAATATTCTCTTGTTTGAGACTTCGCCATAAACGTTCAATATAAATATTATCGGTAGCTCTGCCTCTGCCATCCATGCTCACGGTAATCTGATTTTCTGCATTGGTCAGAAAGGAAGTGAACTCTTCGCTGGTAAATTGTGAACCTTGATCCGTATTGACTATCTCAGGCTTCCCGTATTTGCATATGGCTTCTGCCATCACTTCTTTGCACCACGTAGCTTCCATTGTGTTGGAAATTCCCCAATTGAGCACAAAACGACTGTAAACATCTATCACCGCCATTAAATACATAAAGCCATGTTTCATAGGAATATAAGTGATGTCTGTCTCCCAAACCTGATTACAGTGATCTATTGTTATATCTCTTAGCAAGTAAGGATAAATCTTATTTCCCGGAGCAAATAGTGTTGTCTTCACTTTAGGATACATCGTCTCAATACCTATCAATCGCATCAGCCTGCGCACTAACTTTTTACTCACATTATATCCCTGTTGTTGTATGGCTACTCGCATACGTAATACTCCATAATAAGGATGTGACAAATGTATTTTATCTATCTCAAGCATAATTCTCAAATTGCGTGGAGTTTCTTGTGTCGGTTTGTAATAAAAACTTGAACGACAAATTGATAGAAGAATACATTGTTGAACAATACTAAGTTGAGGATTCTCTTTTTCCACCATGAGCTGACGTTTTTCTTTAGCATGATCTAATACAACTTTTTTTTTAAGAAATCATTGGCAACCTGCAATTTCCCTATTTGTTCATATAGCGATTGTAGCTCCTTCTCCTGCTTTTTATCCGGTTCTTCCATGCTAAAGACTAAAGCAGATTTCTCTAATAACTCTCGCTTCCACTTGGAAATTTGACAGGGTTGTAGTTCATATTTTGCCGACAATTCTGACAGCGTTAATTGTTCCTTAATGGCTTCAATGGCAACTTTTGCCTTGAACTCCGAATTAAATTTTCTTTTACTTTTCATACAGCAAATTTATTGGTTTTTTGTTTATACTTGCTGTCTAATTTTTGGGGAGTATTATAA
>JAEWNB010000050.1 GCA_023392945.1 Bacteroidota bacterium | reverse complement strand
AATCTATTGCCAGGATTCTTCCCAATTTCAAAATTTTTGCAAATGTACAAACTATTGGCGACTTTAAATCTTGATTTGGTAAGAGTTTTCTTAAAAATCGTTAATGGTAATATCTGCTCACTGTCTGGCTTACCGCTGTTGAAGAATCATTCCTTTGGGTAAAAAACTATTCTTCCTAAGGTGATTTTTTTATTTTCTTCTAAATCTTTTGGAGTTAAACGGATAGAAAAACAGTCTGAACAGGATGAATATGCTGGGGGAAGGTTAAATTCAAGTTGGTAAGATAAAACGTCATCCTTTTCTGATTTTTTTGGAAAGGAAATCTGAAAATAGCCACTTTCATCAGTAGTGAAAATTTTTTCAGTTTTCCATACAAAAGCCTCAGAAATGGTTGTGGTGTCAGTATAGGTTACTTCTGTATTTCTGATCAGAGAAGTGATTACTTTAACTGTTGCTCCTTTAACAGGTTTATCCTTGATCCCATCAAAAATAGATCCTTCACACGTTGTTTCTTGATGAGGAGTATTTTCTTTACATGCAGTAAATGAAAATATGATCGCTAAAATTATGACCAAGAATGTTGCATTTTTTTTCATTTCAATTTTTTATTAATTATAATGTATCAATCTATATAACTATTTTATTGTAATAGCATTTTCATATTTATTACGTATTCGTACTCGCCTTCTTTAGGCAACTTTCTCCTTAATCTTTGAATTGAATTTACGTTTAATTTTTATACAGCAAATGTATTGTTTTTTGTTTTTACATGTTGTCTGATTTTTTGGGAGTATTATATTCATCTTTTTTCCTTTTGACAAAATTAATTATTATAATTATTATTGTCTTATTTTATTCTGTACAATTTTTTGTGAAGATGACAGTTTTCCCCATTTTGATCCGGGAAAGTCATTTTTATTTCTTGATCACGGCTTTTATGGGATTGATAAATTGATCAAGCAGTCTTAAATCATTCGTTATGATTTCGGCAGTACCTTTCATCTCCTGCCCGAATGGTAGCTCCTTACCATAATTAGTAACTAACTTGTCAGGAAATGCCACTTCCAATATATAATTGGTCTTTTCTTCGGCAGTCACCGGCACTAAAGATATGTGAGTAATGGGCACTTTTACCATACCGAACTCAAGATAGGGATAGTTGTCGAATTTTACGTTTACAAATTGCCCTTCTTTTACCTTACCCGCTCCGGCCGTGGGAAGTGTTATCTTCCCTATTATTTGTTTTTTCCCTTCAGGCACAACAGTTGCCAATACGTCACCGCTTGTGATATTCTGATTGCGTTGCCAATATTTGGTCAAGGTAACTGTTCCTGCTATTGGACTGACTAAAAGATAGGACTGTTCCCATTGCTTTATCTGAGTGGTCAGTTGTTCGTATGCTCCTGTTATTGTGAGACGATGGGTTGACAACTCTTCTGCGCGTTGCTGCTCCAGTTCGTAAATATTTTGCTTGAGCTGTAAAATGGTAATATTGAGATTGTCAAGAGAAAGTTTGGAACTTTCGTAACTCTGCTGCTGTTGCAGGTAACTGCTTTTGGAACTTTCAAAATCGGAGCGTGATAAGACTTTTTTTTCTAAAAGATTCGAATCAATTTTAAAAATATTTCGGGCACTCGTCATTTGCTCACCGGCCAAAGAAAGCTGTCGTTGTGTTTTTTGCAAAATATGGTTCTGAAGCTTCAACTCCTGCTGCAAAACACCAATCATTTTTTCGTGATATCGTGCATTGACAAAATAACGGTAATCTTCGCAGGCTTTTACAAAAGCGGTGTAACTTTGCTGAATCTCTCCTAACATCAAATTTCCTTTTACTGGAGCATAAAAAGAAGTGTCCGAAAAGACAAAATGTTGAATGGATTGCTTTACTGCCAAAACATCCTCAAAACGTGCCGGATTTTCTATGACGGCGATAATATCTCCTTGTTTTATAGGCTTTTTCTCTCTGACAAAAAGTGAATCTATTCTTCCTGAAACTTTTGCTGTCAGATCTGCAGGAACGTTTTCAGTGGTAACAGTAATACTAGCCGTCAGAATATCAGGATACTTGAAAAAATAACTCCCGATAAAAAGCCCTGCCACAATAATAAAGATGATGGCAATGCCATAGCGTATAATCCGGCGCGGTGGCCGACCTAAAATTTCCTGTACTTCCTCGCTTCTGAGGTTAATGTTATTTGGTTCCATGTTTTAAAATCTTATCAATAAGCTGAATAGTGCTTAATTTCCCAATTCCAATTGATTCTTTACCAATTGGTAATATTCTCCCCGTTTTGCTGTCAGTTCTAAATGTGTACCGATTTCTGTTATGCTACCGTTGTTCAAAACCACAATCTGATCGGCGTTCTTCACTGTACTAAGCCTATGTGCCACAATGACAACTGTTTTCCCATGAAAAAACTCTTCCAGATTTTCCATAATTACCTTTTCATTATTGGCATCCAATGAGTTGGTGGCTTCGTCAAAAAACAGATACTCCGGATTTTTATATACCGAACGGGCAATCAGAATCCTTTGCCGCTGCCCTTGACTTATTCCGGAACCTTCCTGTCCGATTTTGGTGTTGAATGCCAGCGGCAAACCGTCGATTAAATCCTGTATATTGGCCACTTTAGTAGCATGTAACAGTTGCACTTTGTCGATACGTTCAACTCCTACCGCAATGTTTTTGGCGATACTGTCTGAAAAGAGAAACCCATCCTGCATGACCGCTCCGCATTCGTCTCTCCACAACTTGTGATTGATGTTATGCAAACCGGTTTCTCCCACCTTAATGGTTCCTGCTGTAGGAGGATAAAACCCCAGAAGTAGTTTCACTAAAGTGGTCTTGCCGCTACCGCTCATTCCTACAATGGCCGTGACTTTTCCTTCGGGAATGGTGAGGTTGATATGTTGCAATACTTCCGGCGATAAGGGATTATACCGAAAAGAAAGGTCGCAGATGTGCAGGCTTCGTTCCTCAGGCAAAATGGTTACTTTCTCTCCGGCGTCACTATCTTCGTCTTCACGATTGTGAATTTCGCCGAGCCTTTCCAAACTAATCTTGGCATCTTGTGCAGACTGTATAAAGGAAATCATTTGATTGAGCGGACTGTTCAACTGCCCGATAATATACTGCACGGCTGTCATCATACCAAGTGTCATATCACCTTTAATGACCGAATAGGCGGAAATAAAGGAGATGAGGATATTTTTAATTTCATTGATAAAGAAAGCCCCGGTCTGCTGATATTGAGACAATGCCAATCCTTTGATACTGACCTTGAACAGCTTGGCCTGGATGTTTTCCCATTCCCAACGCTTTTGTTTTTCACAGTTATTGAGCTTAATCTCTTGCATACCGGTAATAAGTTGAAAGAGATTGCTTTGTTCTGCAGATGCTTGGGCAAATCGTTTAAAATCCAGTTCGCGCCGGCGTTTCAGAAAGATGAGTATCC
>JAEWNB010000145.1 GCA_023392945.1 Bacteroidota bacterium | reverse complement strand
TTTTCTCGATTTTTTCTTTCAGATTTTCAAAAGAGTCGATTCTTGCTTTTGCTTTAGTGGTACGGGCTTGCGGAGAAGTGTGAACCCATTCCAGCTCCTTTCTGAAAAGTTGCCTGAGTTTGTCATTTTCAGCAGTTTCATTAAGTAGGCGTTCAGATTTCTTTTCTACAAAGTAATCATATTTCCCCTTGTAGTGATAAAGTTGCCCGTTGTCAATTTCTAGGATGTCATTACAAACCTTGTCAAGAAAATAGCGGTCATGGGTGACCATAAGAAGGGTAGTATTGGCATTGGATAGATAATCTTCCAACCATTCAATCATATCAATATCCAAATGGTTAGTCGGTTCATCCAGAATCAGCAGGTCAGTTTCGGAAATGAGTGTTTTTGCCAAAGCTGTTTTTTTGCGTTGTCCTCCTGAAAGTTCGCTGATATTCTGAAAAATATCGTCAATGCCAAATTTTGAAAGGATCTCTTTGGCGCGGCTTTCAAAATCCCAGGCTTGCACTCTTTCCATCTCTTCGATGGCCTTGTCCATTCGTTCATGATGCAGGGGAGACTCCTCCTTTTGCAGGAGCGCAAGGGCTGTCTCATATTCTTTGATGGCTTTAATAGCGGGTGTCTGTGCATCAAAAATTAAGTCCATCACAGAAGAATTCTCTACGAAATTTTCCACTTGGGGAAGATATGAAACCGTGATTCCGTTTCTAATAACTACCTGTCCGTTATCAGGATAATCCTGTCCGGCAATGATATTGAGCAGGGTGCTCTTACCGGTTCCGTTACGGGCAATCAGGGCGCTCTTTTGTCCCTTTTCTATACCAAAAGTAATCTGATCAAAGAGTAATTTTTCTCCAAAAGATTTTGTCAGCTTTTCAACGGTTAAATAGTTCATACAGGCTCCCTGATCATTTTTAATTGGTAAATACGGAAATAGTAATTATTAATTATTAATAGTTATTTTGTAAGGTTAAATATCTTATTTTCAATATTATGAGATTCAAGGATCTCTTTTACTCTCACTTCATTGGTATCTGTGATAAAAACTTGTCCAAAATGTTTTTGTCCCACCAAATCAAGAAGATGTGAAGTTCTTTTTTTATCAAGTTTGTCAAAGATATCATCTAATAGCAAAATGGGTTTAATCCCTTTTCTTATATGGATATAGTCAAATTGAGAGAGTTTTAATGCAAGGGCAAAAGATTTTTGTTGTCCTTGGGAGCCAAACCTCTTCACAGATTTATCATTAATTTGGAAAATATAATCGTCTTTATGAATTCCGAAATTGGTATATCCCGATTTGCGGTCAGCCAATTCGTTGATTTCGAATCCTTTTTCCATGGAATTTTGCATAAGTCCTGATTCATAGCGAATGTCAACAATTTCCTTATTCCCCGAAAGAGACTTGTAATGTTCTTGAAAGATAGGTCTGATACTGTCAATAAATTCTTTTCTTTTACCAAAGATATAATAGCCCGGTGTGAGCAATTGCTCATCAAAAATGGAGAGAAGTGATGGTTCGAAATTATGATTTTCAATAAAATTTTTGAGGAGGTTATTTCTTTGATTGATAATTTTCTGATAAGAAATGAGGTGATGCAGATATTCTTTGTCAAATTGGGAGATGATTATGTCAAAAAACTTGCGCCGGGTCTCACTCCCTTCATTGATAATATCATGGTCGTAAGGAGAGACCATCACCAGTGGAAAGAGTCCGATATGGTCGCTCAAATGGGAGTACTCTTTTTGATTGGCTTTCATTATTTTTCTCCCGGGGCTTTTAATGGCACAACTCACTTTAGTACTGTTCCCCAGGTCAAAACTGACAAATTCTCCGTGAATTGCAAAAAAGTCACACTCAAATTTTATGGAAAAGCTATCCTGCGGAGTGAAGAAACTTTTACAGAAGGAGAGGTAATGGATGGCATCCAAAAGGTTGGTTTTGCCGCAACCGTTTTCACCGACTATTCCGTTTACTTTTTCGCTAAAGAGGAATTCAGCTTCAGAGTAATTTTTGAAATTGGAAAGTTTAATATTCTTAAGGAACATCGTTCTTCAAATAGGATCTGCAAAGGTACTATTTTTTGATAAAATAATGAAATTCGATTGAAAAGAAAACCCCGATATGCTACTCAAAAAATCTATAATCAGGGAGAGAGAAAAAATCAAAAAGACTATCGGAAGAGGTTGCGCGCAGGAACTACCTGAACTTTGTCATCACGGGTAATCGCAATAAGTCTGTTAGATTTAATTTTGTTATTTAACATGCATTTTGACGAAGCAGACAATCCTTTAAGAATTGCAACTCTCACTTTTTGAATTTCTTTTTCGTACATAACTGTTACGTATTTGGTTATAGATTTGTTCATTATAAATTTCAGGCTCTTTGTTTTTTACTTTAGCCATAATGAGCTTTGGCGAGTTATCAGAGTTGTCAAACAACATGATATTGTCGCAAATAGAAAGAAAAATTTCGAAGAAATTGTTGAGCCCTCTGTAATAGCGCCTGGTAATAACTTGTTCGGAGATGTTGTGTCCGCCTTCTTCAACACGAAGTTTTACCCGTTGTTTTGCCAATTCGGTACTACTAAGCCAAAAGTAGATTAAACTGACCACATATCCGTTTTCTTGTGCGTAGGCAATCTTGTTTTTATAGGTAAGTGCAGAGAGGGTGGTTTCAACGGCAAAGGTTTCTCCTTTTTCAATCAGAGAATTAATTCGGAGTGACAGAATCTTCCCGGCTTCGTAGGTAACTGTCTCAGGTTGAAAGGGAGATAGCCCTTTGGCAATTTCATCGGCATTCACGAATTCTTTACACTGAAGAATATCCGGCAGTATATAATATGCAGCGGTTGTTTTACCGGCGCCGTTACATCCTGATAGTAGATACATATTTTTCATTCATAAAAAACAGTGGACAAAAATACAATTTATTTTTATAAATCATAATAAATGTTAATAGAATTTGGTTTTTATACCTAATTTTCTGATTTTAAGAATGAAAAAATATT